>WJIM01000047.1 GCA_014730285.1 Candidatus Zixiibacteriota bacterium | reverse complement strand
TTGTTAACCTGGCATATCTTCTGGCGGCGGTTCTATTTATCTTCGGCCTCAAAGGCTTAACCCATCCACGCACTGCCGTGCGCGGCAATTTCATGGGTGCGATGGGCATGTTCATCGCCGTCGTGGTAACACTCTTCGATAAAAATATCGTAAGCTATGAATTAATAATTGTCGGTGTCATCGTGGGTGGACTTATCGGGTCGATCCTGGCCGCTAAAATCCAAATGACAGCCATGCCGCAGTTGGTCGGGCTATTTAACGGATTTGGAGGAGGAGCCTCGGTACTGGTGGCCGGAGCGGCGCTTTTTGAAGTGCTTCACCTCGGCGTGATCCCGCAGACACAATTCACAATAGCCTCCGGAGCCTCCGGTCTGATCGGAGCGGTGACATTCTGGGGCAGCCTGGTTGCATTCGGAAAATTACAGGGAATTATTACCGAGGCCTCGGTGACATTTCCGGGGCAGAAAATCGTCAACGCATTAATAGCCGCAGTCGGAGTGGCGTTAATAGTATGGCTGGTACTGGACCCCACCAACGAGATCACATACTGGCTGATAGTAGGGGTCGCCTCCATTCTGGGCGTTCTGCTTGTGATCCCCATAGGCGGCGCCGATATGCCGGTTGTAATAGCGCTCTTGAATTCATATTCGGGTCTGGCGGCGGCGGCTACCGGCTTCGTGCTGAATAATAACGTGTTGATTATATCAGGTTCACTGGTCGGTGCATCGGGTATCATCCTCACAAACATAATGTGCATTGCGATGAACCGCTCGCTTACCAATGTGCTCTTTGGAGTTATGGGACCTACCTCTGAATCAGCAACTGCCGATGAGGTCTACGAGGGTAAGGTCAAATCGACCTCGGCCGAGGAGATCGCCATGCTTTTCGATGGCGCACGGCGTGTGGTTGTAGTACCCGGATACGGTATGGCGGTGGCGCAGGCTCAACACACTGTGCGCGATATGGCAAACCTGCTACGTGACAGGGGCATCGAAGTAGACTATGCCGTTCACCCGGTTGCGGGAAGAATGCCGGGACATATGAATGTGCTTCTGGCTGAGGCTAATATCCCCTATGAAAACCTCAGGGAACTGGACGAGGTCAATCCCATGTTTGAGCAAACCGATGTAGCCATAGTTCTGGGCGCTAATGATGTTGTCAATCCGGTTGCCCGTACTGATCCATCTTCCCCGATTGCAGGCATGCCGATTCTCGATGTGGACAAGGCCAGAACTGTTGTGGTTATAAAGCGCAGCTTAAGCCCCGGTTTTGCCGGAATTCCAAATCCGCTCTTTGCGGCGGATAATACATTGATGTTCTTCAATGACGGCAAAAAGGCAATCGTGGAGATTATTGGCGCAATAAAGGAAAGCTAAAGCCGCGAAGGATTATAAATCCGTTAACCGACACTATCGAGCTTCTTTTTGATATCTAACCAGTTGCGAAGCGTCTCATCCTTAAGATTGTAGACCTTGTAATGCAGTTTCTTAAGATCGTCCTGCCCGGCTTGTCCCCTGAGCGCATACTCCTCCAACTGCTCGGTCAAAACATAAAGCTGTTTGTACAATTTCTCGAGATTCGAATATGACTTGTCTTCACCCACAGATGACCCTCTTTTCAGGAAGGATTATATTTAAGAAACAGACTTGAATTAGCCCCAAAATCCAAATCCGATATTGTAAACACTAACGTAGTGCTCAAATATATCGGAATACTAAAAATAAGTCAATTTAAATCCTATAATTTAGTAAAGAAGCTGTACCCGCTATTCCGGCTTAATAATTATGCCGCGATGGTTGTGGCCATTCATCTTTATCGTAACCGGCCTTTTGAAGCGCAGGTGGCGTGTAAATTTCATCTTGCTGACGGCTTTTTGTTGATTCAGCCATTCCCAGTCAACGAATCCTCCCTTGAAATAGGAGTTTACCGTAAAATAGCCAACCATGAAAGAGGTTATATTCTGAAAGAAATGTGAGCCCTGTGAGGGAACGACCTTGAAGCCCTTGAATCCGGTTTCCACTATCACACGCGCACCGGAGATCTGATCCCAGGTTACCGGAATGCCAAGCCATGAATCAGCCGAGCCCCAGCGTCCTACGCCGATCAGAAGATAAGGAATACCCTCCGAGAATAGCTCGGAATTATACTTCGTAACTTCCTCAGCCACTTCCACAGATTTCGACCTGTCAAACCTGTTTCTGTCGACAACCACGATATCATATATATCGTCAATCAGGCCGTTGCCCAGAACCTGTGGCGACTGGCAGATAAGTTTATCCTCGGCAACATCATCGATATTAAGCTCATCCGCCTCATGGCTCTTCACCAGCGGCCGAATCTGCAGAAAGGCGAATTCTTTTGGTCTTCCCTTCGGCGTATTCAAGTTCACGGCGAATTCAATCTCCACCGGCGAATTCATACCCCAGCTCCCCATCTCCATAATCATATTCAGAATCTCCGGTAATGGAAAGAGCCTGTTCTTCAAAATCGGAGCAAAGGTTATTACCCGCGGGCCGCTTCGAGAAAGCCCGTCGGTGATGACATTATTCTCCACAGAATATGTTGATCCGACATAGGCTAATGTGCCGTCCTTCTCGGCCGTCTCAAGATCATATTTGATGAGCTTCAGTTCCTCATAATCCTCCGGATCAGTCACGCTGTCGTTCAGATTGAGGGCGTAAAAATCCTTCTGGGAATAATCCAGAGTATCATTGACATCGGAAAACTGAATTACATGGCGGGGGTACTTGGGACAAAAACGAATTGTCGACTCACCCTCAATCACTATCCGGCCCAGTCCCAGGCCGACTGCGGCAATACCATCATCAGCCTTCATAGGCGCAGTGGGATAAAAATTGTGCGACCTTACAACGCCCGAGATATTGGGATAGAAGCGATCTCCGTATTTGGCGCCCGCCAGCTTCTGGATCAGCACTCCCATCTTCTCCTCTTCCAACCGATACGGTGTGGCTCGGATATACCCTTTTGCCAGTTCGCCGTAGGTCGAGGCATATACCAGCTTGATCGCATCAATGAGATTCTTCAGTCTGATCTCATCATCGATATTATTGTTCGGCAGCATGTAGGTCGAATATATGCCCGCAAAAGGCAGATAGCGGGAATCCTCCAGAAGGGATGACGATCTCACCGCCAACGGATCGGTAATCAGATTCAGAAACGACTTCAAGCTGTTCACTACCTCAGCGGGAAAATCCGCGGCCAGAAATACGCTTCTGAGCTCCTCGTCATCCTTGCACCTTATTGCAAAATCTTTCAAATCATTCAATTCCAAAAAGCGGTCGAAGATATCCGTGGCCAAAACCAGCGAAGGTGGTACTGAAATCGTTATATCATCGAAAAAGTGCGCCAGTTTGAAGTTCTTTATGATCAGATTCGCAAATGCCAACCCTCTTGCCTTGCCCCCCAGAGATCCGAGTCCAATGCGGGCAAAATCCGAACTGCTGTAGAATGTATCAGGATCAAAATCGGAAATTGTGCCAAGATGCCGCTGTTTGCGAAATTCCCGCAGGGAGTTTATCAGATGCTGCCTGACGCTCTCGAGGCTCTCGAAATCGGAAACCCTGCGCGGCCTGAGCTTATGAGCCAGCCAAAATTCAGTTCGCGTTTTGAGCCAGTTGGAAAAGTGATTCTTTTCCGCATGAAATCTAAGAGATTCCTCCGGCACAAGGGCCAAAACCTTCTCCAGAGAACGGATATCCGAGGCGCGTGCAACCTCACCACCGTCAGGCATGCGGAAGATAAAGTCACCAAAACTCAGACTCTCAACCATAAACCGCTGAAGATCGCGCAACAAGGTGGGCGAAGCTTTGAGTAGTACCGAGGCTCCTAAATCACGGGCAACATCCTCATACTCGGACGAATCTGTTTGCAATAATACCGGTATATCGAAATAAGACTCCCTGACCTTGCGGGCGAAGCGAATACCGGCCTCTTTATCATTCATTCCCTTGCGGGGAAATTCTATATCGGATATCACTCCAAGGATATATTCCTCATATTTTTCATAGTAATCCTCGGCCTCCTCGTATGTACTGCACAATAGAATTTTGGGCCGGGCACGCATGCGCATCAGCTTATCCGCAACATTAATTCCTTCGGATATAAGACTTTGTGAATGCTTGAAGAGCTCGGAGTAGATTATAGGTAGAAATGAAGAATAGAAATTGACATTGTCTTCGATGACTATAATCGACTGTACTCCGACAGATTTCGTGTCCTCATCCACATTCATCTTATCTTCCACATACTTTATGATCGAAAGCAAAATACGATGGTCGCCCTGCCAGATAAATACCTTGTCAAAATCGGAGACATCGTAGTTTTTGATCAGCTCATTTAATTCGCGGTTCTCGTATGTAAGCAGAACCATGGGCAGGCTGGGGTGCCTTTCCCTGATTTCTTTTGCCAGCTCCAAAGCCTGCATATCTCCCAGATTGAGTGTGGTTACGATCAGGTCGAAATGACCGCTTTCCTCAATCAGCCTGATAGCCTCTCGGCCGTTGGAAGCACGTGTGAGACGAGGCGCCTGGCTGAGGTTGAATTCATGATAGCCGGAGAGAATCATCTCGTACAGATGACCGTCCTCCTCCAGAATAAAGGAATCATAAAGTGACGATACCAGAAGCACATCGCGCACACGATAGCGCATCAGATTCTGAAAGATCTGAAAGCGGTTTAATGCGCCCTCCTGCTTCAATATTTTACCAAAATCCTGCATCATGCTTTTTACCGGGGCTATTTCAGAACGGTTCCCACATTAAATAGTTCGACATATAATGCTTATTTATTTGCTATACAATACATAATACAAATCGGAGCGGATTTTTTCCACTCCGATTTTACTGGAATTAGACATATATCGGTAGAGTCTATACAAGACCTTGATCGATCATAGCATCTGCAACTTTGAGGAATCCGCCGATATTGGCGCCGTTGACATAATTTCCGGCCGTGCCGAAATGATCTGCCGCCTCCACGCAGGTCTTATGAATCCCCTTCATAATCATGCGCAGACGGTTGTCGACCTCTTCACGCGTCCAGGAATAGCGCATGCTGTTCTGGGCCATCTCAAGTCCGGATACCGCAACACCGCCGGCATTGGCAGCCTTGCCCGGGCCGTAGAGAATACCTTTTTCGATAAACAGCTTAACGCCCTCAGGCACTGTGGGCATATTGGCGCCCTCGGAGATAACATAAACTCCGCCGTCCAGAAGATTCTGAGCATCCTTGGCGTTGATTTCATTCTGGGTTGCACTCGGGAAGGCGCAGTCGGCCTTATGCGCCCAGAGAGGATTGTGATCTTTGTTAGGATCGACCGGTGTATAGGTAGCATCCTTGTATTCCTCGACATATTCTTTGATACGGCCGCGCTTGATATTCTTCAGGTCCATAATATAATCGAGTTTCTTGCGGTCAATACCTGCCGGATCGTGGACATAACCGCCGGAATCGGAAACCGTGATAATCTTGGCGCCCAGCTCAAGCAGCTTCTCGGCGGTATATTGGAAGACATTGCCGGAACCGGAAACCAGACAGGTCTTGCCATCGAGAGTTTCGCCGCGTGTGGCAAGCATCTCGGCGGCAAAATAGACCGCGCCGTAGCCGGTGGCCTCGGGGCGAATCAAGGAGCCGCCCCAGTTGACGCCCTTACCGGTCAGGACGCCGGTGAATTCATTTCTGAGCTTGCGGTACTGGCCAAAGAGAAATCCGATCTCACGTCCGCCCACACCGATATCGCCGGCGGGCACATCGGTATTGGGGCCGATATGACGGCTCAGTTCGCTCATGAAACTCTGGCAGAAACGCATAACTTCGTTATCGCTTTTGCCCTTGGGATCGAAATCGGAACCGCCTTTACCGCCGCCCATAGGCAGGGTGGTCAGGCTGTTTTTGAAGACCTGCTCAAAGGCCAGAAACTTCAGGATACCGAGATTTACCGAGGGGTGAAAACGCAGTCCGCCCTTGTACGGTCCGATTGCGCTGTTCATTTCGATACGGAATCCGCGGTTGACCTGCACATCGCCCTGATCATCCATCCACGGCACCCGGAACATAATCACACGCTCGGGCTCGATAATACGCTCAAGCACCCTGGCCTGCTTGTATTCCGGATACTTATCCAGCACTAATGCCAGCGATTCGGCCACCTCATGCACCGCCTGAATAAATTCCGGCTCGGCCACATTTTTGGCCTTAACTTCCATTAAAAGATCTTCAACATAAGCCATTTGAAACTCCTAAATCAATAGTTGAAAAGTATTATATTATCCTTGCCATCTTATGCGTAAATGCTTTACTCCCTTGGACTTTTTTCATTCATATTATACGCATGAAGATAAATTCCTACAATCGGGCAAACTATGTATTTATATGGGGGAAAAACACCAGAAAT
>WJIM01000354.1 GCA_014730285.1 Candidatus Zixiibacteriota bacterium | reverse complement strand
GATTCCGGATCATCCGACTTCGACAATGACGGCTGAACCGGCATCAAAGGATTGGTGTAGCCAAGATCGCGCAGGTTCAGTTCCTGAACTTCGTAATCCAGGACCTCGACCTGAAGCTGGCTGCCAAACGGAATCGAGAGCAGCTTGTTGGCTTTGGGAATATTCGGCTCGCCGACTTCAAAAGAGCGGGTGAGTCCTTTGGCGACCATTAATGTAAAATCGCCGCCTTTGGTATTTACATCATAAAAATCGATGGCCCCTAAATCCATCCTCAGGTTCACGCCAAAATCATCCTGTCCTGTGATTTTGACTCCTGAGGGCGTATTTGAAAACGTGACCTGTTGATGGTCAGCGTAAGCGGATGTGAGTAAGCCTGCCAATAGAATCAGGAGCAGGCTGGTTCCAATTAGAAAACGCCTCAAAACTACCTCCGTATATTATTGATTAACTTATATTTATAAAATTAAAAAATATGTATTTTTCTTCGCAGTACAAAACGGGAGACAAAATCTTACTCGCTTCCCGGAAGTAATTGGGTTTCGTCCACACCACGGCTTTATTATAAGTATAAAATCGCAAAAACAAAGCGAAAAATGGTCCTAAATTCAAGAATAGCAAGCATATAGGACGATATTAGTCCTGTATATAAAACACTCATAAATGAGTGTTTTATAGATAATACGAAGGGTATTTTGAGTATTATGATAAAGTTTATATTTTTATTGCTGTAAGTGATATTGCTAAAGCTCTGATGAAATGATTTTGCTCTCAGAGTGACCCAAGATATAGGGAGTGTTGATAAACCCTGAATGCATTGATATTCGTCATTGCGAGGAGCGAAGCGACGTGGCAATCTCCACGACTATTCTTGAGGCAACCGCGGAGATTCCCACGGTCGTCCTCACCTTCAGCGGGACTCCCTCGGAATGGTGTGTTTCCTTTTATTTTAAACTGCTGACTTTTTCAACAAGCCCTGAATATTGAGGCAGACATTGATTTCTGCCTGAGGCCGCCAATTGGATTCACAGTTATCAAAATCCGCTTGTCAAAATCCTGCTTTGGTATTAACATAAAGCCTTGAAATATATTTGGGAGAGGATATGTCGATGCCTAAGAATTTCGCGATTATCGGATGTGCCGGGTATGTTGCGCCTCGTCATCTGAAAGCTATCAAGGATACCGGAAATAATCTCGTGGCCGCGGTCGATCCCCATGATTCGGTCGGCGTGCTGGACCAGTATTTTGATAATGTCAGCTACTTTAACGAGTTCGAACGTTTCGACCGGCATATCGAAAAGCTGAGGCGCAAGGGCGAGGAAAACCGCGTGCATTATGTCAGTATCTGCTCTCCCAATTATCTCCATGACGCCCACATACGTTTCGCACTGCGTGTCGGCGCCAATGCTATCTGCGAGAAGCCGGTGGTGATTAAGCCCTGGAATATCGATGCCCTGGCGGAACTTGAAAAAGAGGATAAGCAGAAGGTCTTCACCGTACTGCAGCTCCGGCATCACAAATCGATTATCGAGCTTCGTGAAAAACTGAAAAAGAATCCCAAAAAAGATAAAACAGATATCGAGCTTACATATATTACCCCCCGCGGACCCTGGTATCATTATTCATGGAAGGGTCGTATGGAACAGTCGGGCGGTCTGGCTACCAATATCGGCATTCACTTTTTCGATCTTTTGATCTGGCTCTTTGGTGATGTCGAGATGAAAGAGGTTCATGTCTCCGAGCCGACACGTATAGCCGGCTATCTCGAGCTCGAGAAGGCTCGTGTTAGATGGTACCTCTCGGTCGACAAGAATGATCTCCCCGAGGCGGCAAAAGCTCAGGGAAAAGTATCATACCGTTCTCTCACAATGGATGGCCAGGAAATCGAATTCTCAGGCGGTTTCACCGATCTGCATACGGTTGTCTATAAGGAAGCGCTGGCCGGACGCGGCTACGGCCTTATAGATGCGCGCCCATCGGTGGAGGTTGTGCATGCTATCCGCGAGGCTGATCCCATCGGCCGCAATCCCAACTCGCACCCATTTTTGAAATAAGCGGTGCCTTCCATGCGGTGGGCCACTATCCATGGTGGGTTTCCAAAATGGATTTTTGTAAGGGCTATTAAACAGACTCTTCGTATTAGTATTAGAAACCTACGCTAAAGCATGGGCCACCGATCTCCATCAGAAGTGGTTTTGCGGTGGCCCACCATTTATGGTGGGTTTCCAAAAAATGATTGCGCATCTACATTCATTAAGCTAATATTTTTATATGCCACGTTTGAGACATTATGACAATTTGGGAACAGCACGGTTTGTAACTTTTTGCTGTTACCATAGATATCCTTTTCTGGAGTTGGATGAAGCAAGGCAGATTTTCATAAAAACTCTTGAATTCATGAACAGTGAGTATGGGGTAAAAATCTATGGCTATGTACTAATGCCGGAGCATGTGCATTTAATATTGCGCCCTCCAGATAATGTTCGATTGGGAATTTTTATTGGAAAACTTAAGGGTAAAACATCAAAGGAAGTTTTGTCTCTTTGGCGAAAGAATTATCCTGAGGAATTAAAGAAGCATGGATATATTGATAAAGAATGGAATATGAAGCAATTTTGGCAGAAGCGCTGTTACGACCATAACTGCAGGATATTCGAAAAAGTAATAGAAAAGATCAATTATTGCCATAAAAATCCGGTAAATCGGGGACTTGTTTCGGATCCGGGTGAATGGCCTTGGTCAAGTTACAATTGGTATCGGGGAATGCAAGATGTTCCATTGAAGATGGATGATATGGAGATTTGAGAACGCTTGATTTAGAAACCCACGCTAAAGCGTGGGCCACCGATGACTGTTTGCTGAAATCCCGCCCTGGTGGCCCACCATTCAGGGCTTGTTGAAGAACCTCGGTTTTTAAGGTTTGATAAGCAATATATCATTCT
>WJIM01000353.1 GCA_014730285.1 Candidatus Zixiibacteriota bacterium | reverse complement strand
GGCGATTTCGCACGCGAGGTTAAGGTCAAGGACCTTCCCTATGTCGGCGTAGGCCCGTATCATACCAATACCAAAGCCGGTCTGGAAATGGCGCGCAATATTCTGCTCAAGAAGAAAAATGTGAATAAACAGATTTTCATGATTACCGACGGCAAGCCCTCGATGATAAACCGCCGCAACGGTTCGATTTATAAAAATCCGGTCGGTCTTGATCCGATAATCGTGAACCGTACCCTCGATGAGGCGATTGTCTGCCGCAAAAAGCACATACCGATTACGACATTTATGATAACCGACGATCCTTATCTGCAGAAATTCGTGGCCAAACTGACCGAACTGAACCGCGGACGGGCCTACTTCGCATCTTCCCAGAATCTCGGAGATTATGTCTTCTGGGATTTCGTAAGCCGCAGGCGAAAAAGAAAATAAGATATAAATTCAGATATAATACGGGATTGATTTTATTTATATCAATCCCGCTTTTTTTATCATACTGCCCGCTCATATTCTCTTCCAATTTTCCGACAAATATATACAAAGCAGTCAGCATTTAATGTCGACCGATTAATGCCATTATTCCGGCAGCAGGATAAGTGTTGACATGTGGGGTCCCTGAATGTACCTTGATATTGACCCCGTTTTGGGACTGCAAACAGTTAAGAAATACAGACCATAAACATCCGCGGGATAATATGAGAAAATTCGCCCCCTTGTTTCTTGTATTGCTGCTGGCTGCTTTTGCGGTTGAGACCGCAGAGGCACAGGGCATGCCGGATTCTGAGCGTGATACTGCATTTCAGCCAACGCTGGTATATGAAGATTTTGATGATGGCGAATTGCCGTCCGGCTGGCAGATAATCGATGGCGGTGGCGACGGCTATACATGGGATTTCGTAGACATAACCTATTTCGGCTTATACCCTCCTTTTGACGATACGGCTATGATTGTTAACTCCAGTGCCGCGACCGGCGCGTTTATGGAAGAGACTCTTCTGACCGCCTATTACTATTGCCCCTCGGATGTTGATGTACATCTCAGTTTCTCAAACTACTTTGCCTGGGATAATAGTATCCCCGACGAAATTGCTGATGTTGATGTGCGCAATGGGGCAGATGGAGAATGGCACAACATTTTGCGCATGACCAATATGACTTTTGGACCCGATATTCGGGATATTAACATTACCTCTCATATTGGAGATGGGGATTCGGTTCAAGTGCGCTTTCACTATTATTTTGCCCGCGATGATAGATGGTGGATGATCGATAACTTCAAGCTCTATTACGATTGTGAAGATCCCGATGGCGATAATATCTGCAGCCAGTTCGACAACTGCCCGGATAACTATAATCCCAATCAGATAGATTATGATTCCGACGGCATCGGGTATGCCTGCGATACCTGTGTGGATACAGATGAGGACGGTTACGGAAATCCCGGCTTTCCTGTCAACCTGTGCGATATAGACAACTGCCCCGATCTGCCGAATCCGGATCAGCTCGATTATGACGGGGACGGAGTTGGGGATGCCTGCGATCAGTGCACCGATACTGACGGCGATGGCTTCGGCAATCCCGGCTTCCCGAATAACACCTGTCCGCCGGACAACTGTCCCAACAATTTCAATCCATATCAAACCGATGCGGATGGCGACGGCAGGGGAGATCAATGCGATTATTGCACCGACACCGACGGCGACAGTTTCGGTGATCCCGGATATCCCGCAAGTACATGTATGATCGACAACTGCCCGAATGATTATAATCCCTATCAATGGGACCGCGATGGCGATGATGTCGGCGACTCCTGCGACGACTGCACCGATACTGACAGCGACGGTTTCGGAAATCCCGGTTTCCCGGCCAATACGTGCCAGACCGACAACTGTCCCGAAATTATAAATCCCGAGCAGCTCGATGATGACTCCGACGGAATCGGCAATGAATGCGATAGCTGTACTGATCTGGACGGCGACGGATACGGTAATCCCGGTTATCCGAATAATGTCTGCGTAACGGATAACTGCCCCGATATACCAAATCCGGATCAGGCCGACGCCGATGATGACGGCCTGGGTGATTCCTGCGATGTATGTACCGATTCTGATGAGGACGGTTATGGCGATCCCGGATATCCGGAAAACACATGCGAAATCGACAACTGTCCTGATGTCCCCAATTCGGATCAGGAAGATTTCGACCAGGATGGAATCGGCGATCTTTGTGATGAGTGCACCGACAGCGATAATGACGGTTATGGCGATCCCGGTTTTGCGGCCAATACCTGTGATGATGATAACTGCCCGGATATTTATAATCCTGAGCAGTCAGATGCCGATGCTGACGGCCTGGGCGATTCCTGCGATGTATGTACCGATATCGATAACGACGGCTTTGGCGATCCCGGTTATCCCGCAAATACATGCCAGACCGATAACTGCCCTGGTGTTTTCAATCCGGGTCAGGAAGATTCGGATGAAGATGGTGCCGGCGATCTCTGTGATATATGTCCTCTTCATCCCGATGATGACTGCTGCAATCCAATCGGCGAAAACGATTCCCCTGTCATAGATGTTTCTGCATCCATAGTTCTCGAGCCTGGCGATGAATTCAGTTATGAACCAAATGTGTCTGATTCCGATTGTGACGGAAGTGAACTTGAGATCGGCTTTATCGATTATCCCTCGTGGTGCGAGGTCGAGGGCAGCTCTATCAGCGGAACAGCCGAATGCGATCATCAGGATACATCATTTACTGTTGTAGCTTCTGACGGCGACCTTGCGGATTCAGCGACTGTAATAATCGAAATCGATCATTCCAATCAACCGCCGGTAATTGCCGATACGCTTACCCTGCTCTTCATAAAAAACGGCCGCCAGCTTGAATATTGCCCGGCAATAGACGATCCCGACGATACATCACACACGATTCTATACGAAAGCTACCCGTACTGGTGCACAGTCGTCAATGACAGCCTTACAGGTACAGCGCCTGATGAAAACAGGACCGATACGATTAGTGTCACAGTTCAGGATTATTGCAGCTCGGATGGCTATGAATTTCGGGTCTCAGTTTATATTTGCGGCGATACCAATGGTGATGATGTAATCAACGTCAGCGATGCGGTGTATCTGATCAATTTCATCTTCATCGGCGGACAATCTCCCGAGCCGCTGATTGCGGGGGAATGCAATTGTGATGCGAATGTCAATGTTTCTGATGCCGTTTATATAATAAATTACGTTTTCATAAGCGGTCCTTCGCCCTGCCACGACTGCCCATAAAAAAACCCGCCCTGGGCGGATGAAAATTCACAGTTTTTTCAAGAATTTACATCCGCAGAGTCAGGCCGACTATTACCGAAAATGTTGAGTAGTCATACAGTCTGTTTGTCGAAGTGTTGTTAATTATGTCGAGCTGTATACTCGGTTCGAGATAGGGTCCCGATCGTGCAGGCATGGGCCAGCTCAGGCCAAGGTAGTACCTGCTGTAATCATCCTCACGAGGAATAATACGGTCGGGAAACTCCAGAGTGCGGAGCATCCGCTTATTCCAGTACCCAAAGCCCCCGGTGATAATCATCTTGGGAATATGATAACTCTTTAGATTAAGAGTAACCGAATTGCCGTCCCATACTGAGCCCCAGGGTGATAAAAAGCCGGTCGCATAGCTGTATACAATCGGTTCTTCATAATCCACGAAAGAGAGAAAGGTGTATGTAATATTCATTCCCAACTTTCTTCCCAGGGCGCGGGAGAACCGCGGCGAGATATAAAAGGACTTCAGGTCGCCATCGATTTCTTCCAAAACCTGGGGGTAAGCCAATATACCCTCCTCTTCAATCGAAATAAAATCGGCAAATGTGTAGCCGGTTTCGATATCGAGGCTGTTCGATCCGAGAAAGGTCAGATTAAGCCCTCCTATGACACCGTAAACCTCTTTGTCAGCCTCCTCGGAATTTTTAAACAGGGCATTTTCGTATGTAAAACCGCCCCTGACTTGAGCGGTTGGAGTCAGTATGTAGGAAACAGATGCCATTCCCTCATAAGTGTCGGTATTATAAACGCTGAAGGCTTCCCTGTAAGAGCGGTTTTCATAGGATGCATTGAAATAGACCACAACTGGAGATTCCGCAGAGGTGGGGATTGCCGTAAGCTCTGCGCCGCTCATCAGATTCCCCAGAGCCACAAGTTCGGAATAATAGCTGTATTCGCTTTTTAGATTAAGCTCCACCTGGGGAAATGGATAATATTTGAGGACGGCATTTGTGGAGGAATACGAATCCGATAATTCTGATGAATCGCTGATAATATTATTAGTGAAGCTTTCACTGAATTTTATTTCAAGGCCAAAATCGGCCGAAGCCGAAACAGGTAAGAAAAATAAGATCAGGATTCCAATTAGTAGCGAGCGCATAGTTGAAAACTAATATTAATGACAAACTCCGCCGGCGCATCCGGAGACAGCTCCCAGACCGATTCCATTGCCCGGACCGAAATCCGATCCGGCCTCGAAACCGCCGCGGCAGCATGATTGTGCACGGGTTAAAAATTTCAGCTTGCCGAAAATCTCAGAATTGGATAATAAGCTGTTCAGGTTGAATCCTCCCAGACCCTCGATAGGTTTGAATTGACTATCGGAACTGGCAAGCAAGCCTTCATTCTCATCCAAGTTCTTATCATCTTCGGCTGTATCGGGGATACTGTTATTATCCTCGTCGGGAATATTGTCGTTAAAGCCGTCACCGTCAAGATCAACGAAAACCTCTTTCGATTCGATTCCATCATCGGCAAGCAATACATATCCGCCAAAACCGGAAATAGCGAATATCATACAGATAGATGTGAATAATACTGAGGCAATTCTCATGGGGACCTCCCGGCAATTAACTCAAAAAGATCATCACCCTTTATACGATTGAAATATAGCGATTTAATTGAAGTTTATCAAGTAAATAAACATTACAATCCGTATTATAGTTAAAGCTATTGCAGCTCATTTCCATAGAGAAAAACTGATAATTACGGTATTCATTTTATTTTCCTTAGAAAAAATGTTGCCAAATTTCAATTATTACTTAAATTATAATGATTACTGACCTATCACCCTATGAATGCAAACTTACTGCTTATACATAGGAGGAACAAATTATGCACCCAGCCCCCAAACGCATTTCATGTTTGAGGTGTGCGCTTGTTGCTCTGCTTTCGATTTTCATGTTTCTTACCGGTTCCGCATTTGCGGATGAGTCCCCCGGAATGACCAGACTCGATGATGTCGGTCTGGGTATTTCGGGCCAGCCCGCACAGGCGCCGGATAT
>WJIM01000352.1 GCA_014730285.1 Candidatus Zixiibacteriota bacterium | reverse complement strand
GCGCCGGGCGAATACCAAATCGGCCGGAGCAAGAAAGCTGATATCTGCATCGTGCACAAAACCGTATCCGGAAAGCACGCCAGGATCGAGGTTAAAGAATCGGGCGAAATCCTGATCGATGATATCGGCAGCCGTAACGGCACGATTGTCAACGGCCGCAAAATAGAAAATCCCACCGAGCTTTCCGCGGGCGACAACATCATGTTCGGCCTGACCGAATTCAAGATCAAGGACGGCGACATGTCCGAGAAGGAGGATGTCAGCAGCCAGAGGATTTCCTTTACCGGGGATGTGCCCGAGAACTCGATCTTCATGCCGATAGACGAAACCATGCGTCCCCTGCCCCAGAAACTCTCCGAAATTCCCGAGCTTATGCCCACGATTTTCGACATGGCCAAGCTTCTGGGCTCGGATGAGCCCAAAGATGTGCTTCTGGATAAGGCGCTGGAATTGATATGCAAGATTATTCCTGCGGACAGAATTGTTGTAATCATGGTATCCGAGGATCAGGAGGATATCGAAATAGCCGCCTGCCATACCTCGACAGGAAAAAGCGATGATGAAATCAGGCTCTCGAAAACCATCGTCCTGGATATCATCGAAAACAAAAACTCTCTACTGATAAAAAATCCGATGACAGATCCGAAGTTTTCCACCCAGCATTCGATCATAAGCTCGGACATAAAATCGGTCATGGCCGTTCCGCTCTTTGATGAGGGACGTGTGCTGGGCATCCTGTATGCCGATACCAGCAATCCTCTGCATGAGTACAACGACGATTATCTCCGAATCATGGCTACTTTCGGCAATCTGCTGGCTTCCCGGCTTTTGAATTACGAGCTTCTAATCGAGCGCGAGGCCAAGCAGATCCTGAGCGCGGAGCTGAAACAGGCCTCGAAAATACAGCGCAATCTTCTTCCTTCAGAACCGCCGGATATTGACGGATTTGAGTTCTATGCCTATCAGGAGCAGTCCCGTCAGGTGGGAGGCGATCTTTACGATCATAAAGTACTCCCCGACGGTTCGGTTGTGTTTGTGCTGGGAGATGTTACCGGAAAAGGTATGGGTGCGGCGCTTTTAATGTCGAATATTCTGGCGGCCTTGAGAGTATTATATGAAAAGGAAAGCTTTACGCCAGCAAACGCGGTGAAAACGATATCAACACAGCTTCTGTCCTACAGCAAGTCCAGCAGCTTTGTTACCCTGTTTGTAGGCCTGCTCTATCCCGAGAAGGGATCTGTGCGTTATGTCAACGCCGGGCATAATCCGCCCCTGTGGATTAGAAAGGACGGCAGTCTGGAGCATATCGAATCGACCGGTATGATGGCCGGAGCCTTCGATTTTGCCGAATGGGAGGAGAAGACGATTGAGCTTGCACAAGGCGAATCGATTTTTATCTTCTCGGACGGGCTGACCGAAGCCGACCGGGACGGCGAGGGCGATCAGTTCGGGGATGACCGCGCCGAGGAAATAGCGCTTTCATATAAAGATAAAGATCCCAGAAGTTTTATTGAGTATATAGCGGAGGAAGTGAATAAATTCATGGGGAACGCTCCCCAGTCGGATGACTTAACAATGCTGGCTTTAAAAAGGAATTGATTATGAGTTTTCAGGAAGGGCAGATTTTCGCTCATTTTAAGATAATCAAAAAGCTCGGCGAGGGCGGTATGGGCGAGGTATATCTGGCCGAAGATCAGAAGCTGGGCAGAAATATTGCCCTCAAAATACTGCACGCCGAATTCTTCGATAACAAGGATCGCCTGGAACGATTCAAGCGCGAAGCCCGAACCGCTGCTCAGCTCAACCATCCGAATATTATGGGCATCCATGACATCGGCTCGGAGAAAGATGAATCCGGAAATGACCTGCATTATATCGTAATGGAATATATCGAGGGTGAATCGCTTACCGATTATCTTGCCGATAAGAGCCATCAGCTAAAAGACCTGATGAGGATTGCCGAAAAAATCGCCGTGGGACTGGCATCGGCCCATAATCTCAATATCGTCCACCGGGATATCAAGACGGATAATATCATTATTGACGAGGAAGGTGATCCCAAAATCCTCGATTTCGGCCTGGCCAAACCTGTGGCGGGAGCGATTGAAACGACCGAGGATACCGGCACAGTTTCGATCTCGGCCGAACTCACCGAGGAGGGCAAAATCCTCGGCACCGTCAGCTATATGTCTCCGGAACAGGCGCGCGGCGAAGAGGTCGACTCGCGCTCCGATATCTTCTCATTCGGCATCCTGATGTATAAGCTTTTTTCCGGCCAGCCGCCCTTCGAGGGCACCGACAAGGTCTCTACTATAGCAAAAATTTTGGAGAGCCCGCATGAACCGATCCGCAGAAAAAACGAGACCCTGCCCGCTGAGTTGGAAAGAATAATCGATAGATGCCTGCAGAAGAATCCCAACGACCGCTACCAGAATACCCGCGATCTGGCGCTGGATATCAGAAGCCTCAGACGCCAGTTCGAGAGCGGAATTTCCGACAGCGATTCCACGATACGGTCACTGGTCAGCGCGCCCTCCAAAAAATCAAAAAGCTGGATGCCTTTAATCAGTGTGGGCGCAATTGTTCTGGTGATTGCGGTAATACTTATTACTCAATTTTCCGGGAAGGAAAGTTCTGTTACAATGGCGCAGGAGCAGCCTTTGTTTCATCAGGATGCTCTGGCGATTCTAAGCTTCGAGAATAAAACCAACGATTCCACCCTCAACTGGATGGTCTCCGGCATTCCGGAGCTAATTACAACAGATCTGTCCCAGAGCAATCAGGACATAATCTCGCGCAACCGTCTGATCTCAAGCCTGCCTGATCCGCCAGAGGATCCCTCCGAAATACCGGACCGCAATCAGATCGTCAAGGTGGCGGGCCAGATGGGAGCTACCAAAATACTCTCGGGTTCGTTTTTTAAATCGGGCGAGATGCTGCGCATTGATGCCCGTCTCGAGGACCTAAAGACCGGAAGAATTCTGCTGGGCGAAAAAGTAGTGGGCTCCGATTTCTTCATGTTGGCCGACAGCCTTACCGAAAAGATCGCAACATCACTCGATATCCAGGAAATGATGGATCTCGATAAGAATGTAAGCTCTTTTGTCACCTCGAACAGGGAGGCATACAAGGAATATGTCAAGGGATTGGAAAAATTCGATAGGGGCCTTTACGACGAGAGCATTGAAAACTTTGAAGATGCCATAGAAATAGATTCTAATTTTGCCCTGCCCTATATGCGCATCGGTATGGTACACACGTTCCATGGCCGGCCTCAGCAGGGCAAAAAATATCTGGCATTGGCTGAGGAACGCTCAGAACATCTGCCTCTAAAAGAACGGATGTTAATTGATATTTACGCTGACCTATGGCTGTATACCAAAATCGACGATGCTTATGTAAAGATACAATCATATGTCAAGAACTATCCGGATGACTGGGAGGGCAGGTTCTTCTATGCCGTATTCCTTTATCAGCTTGGAGAAAAATATGATGCAGCGCTGGCCCAGATCGATACCATGCTGATGATAAATCCGCGCGACAGATGGGGGCTAAGCCTGGCAGCCAGCATTCATGCTCAGCAGGGTGAATATGATGAAGCGGTTGAAAAAACCAAGCTGGTTAAATCGTATTTTCCGGATTCACCGCAGCCTTATCTTGAGCTTTCGAATCTCTATAGGCAGATGAAAAACTATGATCAGGCCATATCGGAAATCAAACAGCTTTTGGCTTTTGATCCCGACAACTATGAGGCCGCCATAATATCCGTGCGAATCAACATACTTAAACGGGATTTTGATAATGCCCGTGAAAATCTCGAACTCCTAAAGAAATATTATGCTAACGATCCCCATATCATGAATGATTATGAAAGCCTTCTGATCAATCTTGAAGTCTGGCAGGGGAATTTTATGGATGCCATCGATCATTACTATAAACTTATTGATTTTGCCCTCGAAACCCAGGACAATACGATAATTCAATCCTCATACAGATCTCTATCTCATCATTTTCTGAACCTGGATTATCCCGACAGCGTATTAAAATATATTGAAGCATCCCGCGAATACGCCCAACTTTTCGAATACTTTGATTATGCCTTTACCCTGGCAGAACTTGACACCGCACACTGTGCCGAGGCCGAAAAAGATTTCAAGCAGGCATTGGAGGAATTCAAAGGCCGCATGCCGGAAGATATCTGGCCGATTGCAGATCAATTGGAGAATATCTTTTATGGTATATGCAGCCACGACACAATGAGGGTTGTCCGGGCCTATGATACGCTTTTCAATTCCCCCATGAATATGGGTGTGTCGGCAACGGCATTTGCCCTGGGCAGCCTGATGGTTACTCAGGGTATGTATGATCAGGGACTGGATTACCTTGAGAGAATTACAACGGGCGGTCTGGCTACAACACAACCCTTCAGATACCTGAATGCCATATATTATATGGGGGTGGCATATCAGGAAATGGGAGAAAATGAAAAGGCTCGTCAAAAATTCGAGGAGATGTTAAAGTTCTGGGGAGATCCGCAGCTTGAGACCGAAGAAATCAAAGACGCTCGCAAACGGCTGAAGGAACTGCCGAGTTAGAGATTCGGCTGGTCAATTTTTCCGGCATATCCGCAGGAACGGTCTTAATAAGTCTGCCCTCAATTACTTATTGACTTATTACTCGATTATGCTATTTTTCTAATATACTCCATTGTACTAGCTCCAGTCGAAAACAATAATGTCAGACCGGAGAGCCAAAATGCGTTTTCTAATTATAATTTCAATAATAGCTATATATGCTCAATCCTGCCCCGCACAGGTCGAGGGAAATGACTGCAATAATCCGATTATCATAAATATTAACGATATTTACGATCTGCCGATAGTCATTGACAACCAGACCTGTGGACAGGGAAATGATATATCCAACTCATGTCTCGGTTATTATGACGAGGGCGAGGATATCGTATTTCAGATCAATACCGCTATTGACTTAACTCTGGCGGTAATGCTTTACCCTCACGGTACCGAAAGAACCGGCTTCTATCTGGATACTGAGTGTCCATTCAATAATGAAGAAGACAGTGAATGCCTCAAAAGCCACACGACTTTTCAGGGTGTGCCGCACGGCACAACCCTGTTCGAAGCCGATCCCGGAACTTATTATCTGATAATCGACACCTGGCCCGGGCCGGAATGCATACCCTCATTTACTCTGATTCTTGATAATTATTGGATCTCCCCCGGGATGTGCATACTACCTATGCCGGTTACCTTACCGCGCTCCGAGCCGTATAATTCGGTCTTTTATACCACAGGTGAGGGTAACACATTTAATAATACCTGCCTCGGGGAATTTGACGAGGGCGAAGACATGGTATACATGCTCGACGTCAGGCATCCCGGAACCGTGACCTGCCAAATCGATCCGCTGGGAGAACCAAACTCATCAATGCATCTTCTTCTCGACTGCACTCCTCCCGGCGATCCTCTTGACTGTATTGCATACAGCATCGATTCGCTCGGTCAATCACACGGCCTTTCGGTGCATCTCGATCCCGGAGCATATTATCTCAACATGGATACTAAAGAGCCGCAAGGGATAATGACCGCCTTTCTCAATATCGAATTTGAGCCGGATTATCTATGCGGTGATGCCAATGGCGACGGCGCTGTTAATATAAGCGATGCCGTACGGATCATTAATTATGTATTTATCGGAGGGGACGCTCCCGATCCTTTGGAATCCGGAGACGTAAACTGCGATCATGAGGTAAATGTCTCTGATGCTGTCTGGATAGTCAACTATGTTTTCATCGGCGGCGCAATCCCCGGCGACATCAATTCCGACGGCTGGCCCGAATGCTAACTCGCCGGTAGCCCACATGAAAATGCAGCTTTAATCAGTAGGTCAAATGTCACAGACATTTGACGGATTGTCAAATCTTAAAAAGATTTGACCTACCATGTGGTAGCCCACATGAAAATGTGGGCTTAATTTGTCATCCTGCTATATCTGATTTTAAGAATGGGCGTCTCGCAATTGCGGCATATTGCCAGATTTACTCGTAACGCAGCGACTCGATCGGATCCAGCTTGGAGGCTTTCCAGGCCGGATAAAAACCGAATATTATCCCAACGAATGCCGCAAAGCCGAAGGCCAGCATAATCGAGTCCGGCGCTATTAATGTGTTCCAGTTGAAGTATGTAGAGAGTATTTTGGATGCCCCCGATCCGATTAAGATTCCCAGCATCCCGCCGAAAATCGAGAGGGCGAATGCCTCAATCAAAAACTGCAGACGAATATCGCGTTTACGTGCCCCCACAGCCATACGTAATCCGATTTCACGGGTACGTTCGGTGACAGAGACCAGCATAATGTTCATAATGCCGATTCCACCCACCAGAAGCGAAACACCGGCAATCGAACCCAACAGCCAGTTGAAGGTATCGGTTGTACTCTGGTAAGTCTGTATAAAATCGACCTGGCTGAAAATCCGAAAATCGTTTTCATCATCTTTGGTCAATCCATGCTGCCGTCTCAGCGTCCTTTCGATAGCAAGCGATACCGGATCCATCAAATCCAGGCTCGAGACCTTCACGGTAATGGCATTGAGATAATTATATCCAAAAACACGTTTTTGGGCGGTCAAAAGCGGAATCATAACCATTTCATCGGGCGACCGCCATCCCGGACCCTTCTCTTTCAACTCACCTATGACCTCGAAACTGATACCTCTGATCTTGATCTCGCTTCCGATTACCGACAATGTATCCTCGCCGAAGAGCTGCTTTCTTATTTCTGTACCTATTATGGCCACACGCCTGCGGCTGGCATCATCGGTGCGCGAGAAATATTTGCCCCGCACCAGAGGTGAATTGTTGACCCATTCATATTCGGGAGTCGTCCCAATAATGCGGGAATACATAACCTCGTTGCCGAATTTCACCTGCGTAAAATTGTACATCTGGGGCACGGCCGCCACAATTCCCGGAATTTCCTGCAAAGGCTCGACATCTTCATTGTACAAGCGCACCCGCTGACCGGAGGCCTTTGCCGAATGCGAACGGCCGTATCCGGGATATATGGTCAGAACATTAGTGCCATACTTCTGAATCTGCTCCTTGGTGGCTTTCTCCGCCCCGCGTCCCATAGCAAAAACCGTGATAACCGAGGCTACGCCGATGATTATACCCAGCATGGTCAGAAACGACCGGACCTTGTGGGTGTGAAGCGAATTCGCGGCAACTCTGAATGACTCCATAAACTGCATAGCCTGAAGATACGCTCCTTTTCGGCAATGTCAATTAATTACACGGCCTGATATGTACATATACATTGATACGACACCGATTATAAGGCAGAACTTGCAAAATTTTGCAAAAATCAAGGCTTTGTTTTTTAGGGGCATAAGGGGGTGTTGATATAATCAGATTTAGAAATAGCAGTGCCTTGTTACGCCATGCAGGGCCATGCCCTCGATGAAAGTGAGAGAGCGGCCCTGCATAGTTTTCAAGTTAAAAATTAATGCGCTTCCTTGTGTTCATGCTCCATTTCCATCATCTTCGCCATTTCCTCGTTGTTTTTGTCGGCAAAGGCATGAATCTTTTCAACAGTAGCCGGATCATCCGATGTAAAGATTTCCACAAAACCATGATTGGTTTCCACCGACTGAACTTTGGCGCCGGACATATACAACTCGCCGTAAGCCGAGCACATACCGCAAAGATAATGCTTTTCACCAGCCATCAGTTTCTCGGCGACTTCCTGCATTTGTTTCGAAGCCTTTTTCATGGCCGGAAGATATTCCTCATCGACTGTGGTCACGATTACGGCGCCGTTGTCGATCTTATGGTTCTCCCAGTCGGAATTCTCCAGAAGACCGGGTTCGGCTACCAGATTCTTGCACATGGCGCAATTTTCCATATCGAACCAGGGCTTATCGGCCTTCTCACCCTTCTCATCCCCGGCAATTAACAGAGTACCAAATATCAGCAGTACTCCCAATACAACTAAAAACAAATTCTTAAAACGCATACTCCTGCCTCCTGCAAACTAAAAAGTTTTAAAGAAACACTAATTTAAAATTCTATCCGCTTTTGTAAATGCAAATCCCGGGGTGCAATAGTAATCCAAATGTAAAAGATACTGCCCCTGCTGCAAATCATTTTTATTCAAACTTCGCTATTTTTTTAGCTCAGTTTCCGGATAGAAACTGAACCATGCAAACCAGTATGCGGTAAATATGGGAAAATGCCTTAAATCCGCTGTATTTGCGGATAATGCCTCACCGGTGCGAGCATCCCAGGCCATATCATTGAGTATGATTTTTTCATTGCCAAACTCAACACCGGCAGACAACTCATTGTCGCCGTTAAGATTATATGCGGCAACAGTATTTGAGGTGCCGTCGTAATATACCAGAATCGGAGCGCCATCATGCTCAATAAGTACGTATTGCTTCTCTGCAATATAATCCCTGGATATTGCAACCTGTTTGCCATCCAAACGCAGGCCGAACACAAGATCTTTTCCGTCCAGCTTCCGGAAATCATCCTGCCTTCCGAAAATACCTAATTTATCCGGATCGGCAAAATATCCCTCATACGGCGAACCTTTCGGGCCTTTTTGCGGCTTTTTCAAAAGCAAACCGTCCGGGTATAGTTCCTTGAATTCGGCATAAGTTGTGTGAATGGAGCTAAACGGCTCCAGAACCTTGCCCTTAAGCTCCCCCTGAATGCAT
>WJIM01000046.1 GCA_014730285.1 Candidatus Zixiibacteriota bacterium | reverse complement strand
CGATCAGCAGGAGAAGATCATGCTTCTGGATCAGAAAATCGGCAACGGCTTCACGATGTTCTGCAATATTCACGCCCGCTATATTTTTGACAGAAGCTTTTATACGGATCGCGCCAAAGGTACAGTTAGTAAAGACCGCTTAAACGAACTGATGCTTGATTCACAGAAGATAGCTTTCTGCAATATGCTGGACGAGAACGGTTACCATCCCGAGTTCTGGGCCTCGAAGCTGCACTTCTTCGAAACCTATGTGCCGTTCTACAATTTCCCGTACACATTCGGATTTTTGTTCTCGAATGCGGTCTATCATCGCGCCAAAGACGAGGGCAAATCGTTTGCCGATACATATAGAGAGCTACTGTCGGATACAGGGGTGATGACCTCCGAGGATATTGCCAGGAAGTATCTGGATGCCGACCTGACCGATCCGGCATTCTGGAAATGGGTGACAGACAAAGCCACCGACGATATCCCGGAATTCGTGGAACTGGCTGAAAAAGCATAACGATTGGGTGCCCATCCCCGTGAGGGGTGGGATTGCTCGGAAGGGTGACCCAATCTTCAGATTGGGAGGAAATTATCAAGTGAGATCCCAAGCTAAAGTTTGGGGCACCCCGGCCCGGAAATACGCGGCGTACGAGGACATACGCCGCGCACGAATCTCTTTGTCATTCCGAGGGAGTCCCGGCCCTAGGCCGTTGACGACCGTGGGAATCTCCGCGGTTTTATAAAGAATAACCTGTGAGATTGCCACGTCGCTTCGCTCCTCAGAATGACATGATGCGGTCAAGATTGTAGGTCAAATCTTTTTAAGATTTGACAAAGTTATATATTGCGTCAAATGTCACAGACATTTGACCTACATTTTCCATCGAGTGCCCCATCCTTGTAAGGGGTGGGATACATTAAAAAGTATATGCTGGGTACACTCGTAAATACAGGCGCTGTTATCGCGGGAAGTCTGGTGGGGATTCTGATCCATGCCCATCTCCCCGACCGTCTCACACGCATAGCCTTTCAGGGCATCGGACTCTTCACGCTCTTTATCGGGGTTAAAATGGCATGGGAAACCGGCAGCCTTCTGATCCTGATCTTCAGCATGGTGATCGGCTCGATAATCGGAGAGCTGATCGATCTGGACAAACATCTGGGGAATCTGAGTGAGAAGCTAAAGGCCAAACTCAAATCCAAAAACGAGAATTTCACCGAGGGACTGATTACCGCATTTCTTCTGTGGTGCATGGGTTCGATGACTATTATCGGCGCTATGGAGGAAGGTTTCGGCGATCCGCCCAACCTGCTTCTGGCCAAGTCGGTGCTGGATGGTTTCTCGTCGGTGGCATTGGCGGCCTCGATGGGGATCGGTGTTATGTTCGCGGCGATTCCGCTTTTAATCTATCAGGGCGGACTGACACTTCTGGCGGCCAGCCTTCGCGATGTTATGGCCGATCCGGTGGTGGCGGAGATGACTGCGGTGGGCGGCCTGCTTCTAATCGGCCTCGGCATCAACATCCTCGAAATCAAAAAGCTCAAGATCTTGAACATGCTGCCGGCTCTGGTAGTAGCGGTGGTGCTGGCGCTGGTATTCCTATAGGCACAATCTGCGGTAACCCACATGGAATGTGGGTTTAGGCGGTCATCCTGCTATGTTGATCTTTAAGAAATATAATTAAATCCGACTTTCTAAAGCAGATCAATATCTTATTGCTTTTAATCATGTCTTGTATCGCGAATGTATGAACCTGCTTCAATGAGATTTACTTCAACTAAGCCCCATTTGCCATTTCCTTCATACTCCAGTGTACAATTGTACTGGTGCGTCTTTTCAGTAGGAGAGTTTTGCACAGCACCCCAAACAAATCCACTTGCTCCAAATTGGTATTCAAAGGTATATCCCCTTGTAAAATATGTGTCCGCTCCAATATGCTCAAAATAGAATCCTGCTCGACCTGCCGGAGTACCATCTGAATAATCACAATATTCATCCAGACTAGAGAATCGATCTGATGACCGTGCTGGATAATTCTCTTTGACATAGTCAACGGAGGCAAGATAAGCTGAAAACCTTATCCATTCACTATTCATTTGGGGACCAATCGTATCGACAACATAAACAGTATCATATATTGTCACAAAAGTTGTGTCGATAGAATCTCCAGTTGCGAGAATAGTTTTTTCTTCCGAGCAATGCGTAATTAAGAGCAATATAAATAGTGCGACTACGATAAATGCAACTGTTTTAAAACTCATATTTCAATCCTCATGATTGTGGTTATCAATTACATTTTCGGATTAAACTGGAATATTATGATCAAATGCAGTGCGTATATTAGGACGAATTTTAATGTGTTGGAAGTCAAGCGGATAGATCAATAATGCTAATAGAAGACCCATTTGTATCCATTAAACTTACTTGCTCTTCATGCTCTGCTGGACGAACCATGAGGTTCGCCCAGCGCGATAATATTGCCTTCTCTCCTCTAAGACCAAATCCCGCAAACTTTAAATACCGATAATTCAGGGCCTATAACCCATTACACAAAATAAAGTTATATAAAATCTCCAAAGTTTGCGTATAATTTCAAACGGCAAATTGATCTTGCCAGAAATCGGATTTAGGTTATATTTAATTTTGGTGAGGAATATCTACTTCGCAGTAGACTGCTATTGTTAACATTTCATCGGAAAGTGGTGTGACATGCACAAAATTGCATCATTTGTATTAGTACTTCTATTTGTCTTCTCAGTAAATCTTTTAGCCGACAACCCACCCCAGGACGAGGAACTTCCGATCGGATTCACCGCAGAAGAGCTGACCCGTCTGGATGAAATCGGCATAAACCACCAGCGTACCGCCCCTCCTCCCGGCCCCGGAATCCGGAGCTGCGCGGAATGGGAGCCCTCCCAGGGCGTGATTATACGCTACCCGTTTGGAATATCATATTCGATTATCGCCGAGATGTCGGAGGACTTAACTGTCTACACGATCGTGTCCTCGAGCTCTCAGCAGTCGACGGTAACCAGCTATTACAACTCCAACGGCGTGAATATGGCCAATGTTGAATTCATAATCGCTCCCTCTGACAGCTACTGGACACGCGATTACGGACCCTGGTTTATCTTCGATGATAACGGCGATTTCGGTATAGTGGATATGATCTACAACCGTCCCCGTCCCAACGACGACAATATCCCGGTAGAGGTGGGCGCGTATTTGAATGTTCCGGTTTACGGTATGTCGCTTGAGACCGCCGGTGGAAATTATATGTCCGACGGCCTGGGTCATGCTATGGCGACAACATTGACGTTCAGTGAAAATCCAGGCATGTCAGAATCCGAAATCGATTCATTGATTTTAACCTATATGGGAAATGATTACTGGATGTATCCCGACCCGTTGGGAGAATATATCGAACATATAGACTGCTGGGCGAAATATCTGAGCCCCCAGACAGTATTGGTACTGGAGGTTCCAAGCTGGCATTCACAGTACGACGAGTTAAACGATGCCGCCGATTCGATTGGCCAATTGACCAGCGCCTGGGGCAGACCGTACACAGTAGTAAGAGTTTACAGCTCCGGCAGCGAGGCCTACACCAACTCACTGATTTTAAATGATAAAGTTTTCGTGCCGGTTTCCGGTACCGGCAATGATGCCGATGCTCTCCAGACCTACGAGGACGCTATGCCCGGGTATGAGGTCCTGGGATTTACCGGAAGCTGGTATAATACCGATGCGCTGCATTGCCGTACGATGGGTGTGCCGGATGAGGGTATGCTTTTCATCCATCATGTCCCGCTTTATGTCTCGAATGATACAATCAACGATTATGAGGTCTCGGCCAAAATAGTAGATCATTCCGAGGCCGGTCTGATTATGGACTCCTGCAAGATTTATTATCGTCTCAACGGCGGCGCCTGGCAGGCCAGCATGCTTTCAGCCGGAACCGATCCGGATATGTACGAGGGCATTATCCCGGCTCAGCCATGGGGCACACAGGTCGAATATTATGTTCAGGCCGGAGATAATTCCGGACGCGTGGAGCATCATCCCTATGTCGGCCAGGACGGCCCGCATGTATTCGAGATACTCGATGTCAACCCGGTGATAAATCTCTCGGAGACCTCGTTCAGCTTCGAGGGCAGCGAGGGCAGTAAGGCCCAGATGTATGATACGCTGACAATTACCAATTCCGGAAGCGGTGTCCTTAACTGGAACGCCACCAAAACCAAGACATGGCTGACCCTCACGCCTTCAAGCGGTGTAGCTCCCAGCAATATGCAGATTATGGTGAGCACTACCGGTCTGGGTGTGGGAACCTATTATGATACGATTACAGTAACCGGCGCGGGTGCAACAAACTCGCCGCAGGAAGCTGAAGTTACGCTTACTATACTTCCGGCTACTCCGGTTGTGTTGTCGACCGCTCCTCAGGACGGTGAAACTGAAATCGCTATCGATTCATTTATCACCGCGTCATTCTCGATAGATATGGACGGCGCAACCATTGACGAGAGCAGTATGCTTGTACGCACCGGAGGCGGTGAATACTACGGCGGTCAGGTAAGTTACATAATGGTATCCAGATCGGCGGTCTTTGTCCCCGACAGCAATTTCGACAAGAATCAGAGAATATATGTGGATTTAACCACTGACATACAATCATCGCAGGGCATGCCCCTGGCGGACACATACACATTCGACTTCTTCACAGAAACCAATAATCCGCCTTACGATCCTTCCGATCCGAATCCGGCTGACGGTACGGTTGATGTGCCGATCACGGCCGACTTGAGCTGGACCGGCGGTGATCCTGACGGCGATGATGTCGAATACACCCTCTATTTCGGGACTTCCAATCCGCCCGCCTCATATCAGTCGGGACTGACCGAAACGACATTCGATCTTCCCGAGCTCGATAACGAAACACAATACTATTGGTATGTGAAGGCGTTTGACGGTTACGGCGGAATTTCCTCGATGTCGATCTGCGACTTCACGACCGAGATCGGATATGTTTGCGGTGATGCCAATGCTGACTTATCGGTAAATGTCAGCGACGCCGTGGCTGTAATCAATTATGTCTTCATCGGTGGCACAGAACCGGATCCGTACGAATCCGGCGACACGAATTGCGACGGTACTGTTAATGTCTCCGATGCGGTCTGGATTATCAACTATGTCTTTATCGGTGGGGATGATCCCTGCGATACTAACGGCGACGATATCCCCGACTGTTAAGTGAACTATATATTCAAAAGGCCGGTGCTTTGAAGGCACCGGCTTTTTTTTGGGGGAAATGCAAATCGAATATTGACTCATAAAGTGATATTGCTTATTTTATCTGCAGGAAGCGACTGCCCAGCTTTTCACACCTTGCAAAGGAAATCAAAAATCAAACGGCATCCGAAAGGCATTCGGGCCAAAAAAGTCAGACAGGAGGCCGCCATGAAGTCAAAAAACTTTTATACGATTGCTCTGATTTTGCTTTTGATTCCAGTCTTTGTCAGTGCAGAGAATCGGGTTGAAATCGATTTCGGCACTGAAATGCTGGGAGTTGGTGCAGAAACAGTGGAAGTTCCCGTATTGTGCGAAAATGATAATTTTATCGAATATATGAGCATAGGATTTAAGGTAGCCGCCACAGGAAATGCATTTGTGCAGGTAGTCGATTTGCAGGTTATTTCGGACAGCCGTGCGGATAATCTGCCGTTTTGGACCACCGAATCAGATTTCTATTATCCGTCGGATACGGTGTATATTTCAAATAATCCGGTATACCCCTATAACGTAAATCCCGGTCCGCTTGAAGAGATGTTTATGCTGACTCTGGATCTGTCATGTTCTTATGATGGTGAGATATGCATCGACAAATGCGGCGGGCCTCAGGGTGCACATGATTGGATCTGGGCCTACGATTTAATGCACGATTCTATCAGCCCCGTTTTTAATAACGGCCAGGGCCCGGTTTGCATAGATTTAACCATCCTCCCCTGTGGATTTAACGAATTTACGGTTGTGCCAGAGAATGATGTTCTGGTTGGAAAGCACTGCGAAGGAGTCAGCTTCCAGTTTGAGGCCACGCATGAATTCGATCCGGAATACTACAAAATAGAGGGTTTCGATTTTTGCTATGATACACCCGTACCGGCTTCTATCAGCGAAGATGGTTCCTTCACCTTTGCTCCGGCTGATCCCGGAATCTATGAAATAACCGTTCGGGCTTATGGCCAATGCCCCAACTTTGCATTGTATACTTTCGATGTCATTCTGGAAAACCATGACCTTTGCGGGGATGCCAACTGTGATGGGGATGTCAATGTCAGCGATGCCGTTAATATTATCAATTATGTTTTCATAGGCGGCGATCCTCCCGCTCCTGAAAAAGCCGGGGATTGTAATTGCGACAGTACATGCAATGTTTCCGATGCGGTTTGGATTATAAACTATGTCTTTATTGGCGGGGATAATCCCTGCGATACTAACGGGGACGATATCCCCGATTGTTAGCGCCAAAAGACATGTAATAAAAAAGGCAGCCATTGGCTGCCTTTTTTATCATTAAAATGAGATGCAAAAAGCTTTTACTTTTTCCTTCTACGGATGATACCGGCGCCGGCAAGACCCAGGCCCAGAAGCAGCATGGAAGCGGGTTCCGGAACACAGCTCATGGCAACAACCATGTCGTTGTGATCCTGGTTGCCGCCAGTTACGTGGTCATCATCGATGAAGAGAAGAAGATCATAATTGCCCGAGAAACTAAGGCCGCCAAAATCATAGTTGGCATATCCAAAGGTATGGACATTGTATCCCCTGAACCACTGATAATCAGAGCCCGGAGGATCCGGCAGGGTCAATGATCTCTCTGAGAACAGAAAGACATCATCATCACCGGCGGCATCAAAAACACCGTCATCGTCCAGATCATTAAACAGGAAGAAGCCGGCAAGGTCCGTGCCATAGCTGCTCAGATCGACTGTCACGCTGGTGCCGACGGAAACATCGAGACCGCCGCGCTGGTCAAAGATATAGTCCCTGTCACTTCCGTCGCCGCCATTAAGGGCGAGGTCGGAATAAACGCCAAAACTGTTTCTATCAGACCAGGGAGTCTGTTCGGCAATCAAATCAACTGTCCACAGGTTACCGGGACAGTATGCAGGATTGAGGAAGTAGTCCTGATCCGGATCTGCGACTGCATCCTGCTTCACACCGTCCACATAAAGATCAGGAAGTGCAAAAGCGGAAACGCTCATGGCCAACAAGGCCGCCAGAAAAACGAAAGCTTTAAATTTCATGAATCCACTCCTTTGAGTTGAATCTTAAGGTTTGTTATGACGATTAATAAACAATACAAATATTGTGCCGTTTCGTCTAATCCGTTGTCTTCCAACACAATAGCATCAAGATAAAAAACGATATGGAGTCAAATAGTGTCCAGTTTTCCGACACCGGCATAGTCGATAAAATTAATCTATTTTTGTAATCTATTGTTATGTGATTATTTATGTCAATTCATCCTGCTGTCATTAATATGGACAAATATTCGATCGGATGCTGCTACATATTCGCATTAACCACATCATAGATAATTAATTCGCATATAAACTGTCCTACTAACCAAATTCTTATTTTCAAAAAATCTGATTTTATCATTTCCCCTTTAAACTGCCGCCGAACGAGTTTTCATATAGATGGTCCCACCGACTTTTACTTACGGCAATGAACGTTTTCTGTTCATTGCCTTTTTATATACCCCACTATTCGGAACAAGATGTCTATATTCTCGTTAAAGCAAACAACGATTGACAAACTAAACTATTAAGAGTATTATTGTCCACATTACACTATCAAGGAGGAAAATGTGGAATTCAAAGGGAAGAAGGCGCTTGTTACCGGATCGACTCGAGGCATAGGACTTGAAACCGCAAGAATATTGGCCGAGCGAGGGGCTGATGTCTGTATCAATTATTTCCGCTCACGTAAAAATGCCGATGCTGCCGTTGAAAAATTAAAATCACATGGCACCGATGTATTTGCGGTCAGGGCCAATGTCGGCAACCACGACCACATCCCCCCCATTTTTGAACAAATTAAGGAGAGATGGGGCAAGCTGGATGTTCTGGTATCCAATGCCGCACTTGGTCTGCCTACAAGAGCAATCGAAATGACCGATAAGGCCTGGCATCTTTCGATGCATACCAACGCACAGGCGCTTCTGGTCCTTGTACAGAAGGGGGAGTTTTTGATGCCTGACGGCTCCAAGATCGTGGCCCTGTCATCTCTCGGCTCGAACCGCTATATCCCCGGGTATGCGGCAATTGGAGTATCAAAGGCGGCAATCGAGACTTTAACGCGCTACCTTGCCTATGAGCTGGCCGAGCGCAGGATCAATGTCAATACAGTCTCGGGAGGTTTTATCGATACGGATGCGCTTAAAAGTTTCGAAAGTTATGAACATATGCTTGGCGAGGCGATCAGGCGCACGCCTTACGGCCGCGCCGGTAAGCCCGAGGAGGTAGCCGATGTTGTGGCCTTCCTCTGCAGCGACAGGGCCAACTGGGTAACCGGTCAGGTGCTGGTAGTTGACGGCGGATATTCTCTGACATAATACACAAGCTATTAAAATTTGACCTTATACTTATAACAGCATATATTCAGCCACATGAAAAACACTAATATTTCGACATCTTTAAGCTGGCTCGAGGTCAGCCGGGAGAATATTCTGAATAATATCAGAGTCATACGAAAGAAGATCGGCTCCGATGTTAAAATCGCGGCTGTGGTCAAGGCCAATGCCTATGGGCACGGCTACCAGGAGATCGCCAAAATTCTCGAGGACGAAACGATTGCCTTTCTGGCAGTGCACAGCCTGGAAGAGGCTTTTATAATCAATGAAGGCAACTTCTCACCCGAAATCCTGATAGTCGGATATGTGCCTTTCGAGCAGCTTCAGGAGGCTGTTGAGGCCGGATTTCATCTAACTGTCTATAACACTGAGACTATCGAATTTCTGGAAAAATTGAAGATCTTTAAAAAAGCCAAAATCCATCTAAAACTGGAAACCGGAACAAACCGCCAGGGTATCGATGAAAAAGAGCTCCCCAAATTCACAGAACTCCTGAAAAAGACCAAGAATATCGAATTGATAGGAGCCTCCACTCATTTCGCCAATATCGAGGATACAACCGACCACTCATACGCCCAGTCGCAGATCGATCGCTACAAGTTGATAATATCCGAGATCGAAGATGCCGGATTCGAGATTCCGATAAAACATACAGCATCCTCGGCGGCATCGCTTTTATTCTCGAAAACGCACTATAACATGATCCGTTTCGGTATTTCGCTTTACGGTCTCTGGCCCTCCAAGGAAACGTATCTTTCATATCGTCTGGCAGGCGGCGAGAACAATCTTCTTACTCCCGCCCTGACCTGGAAGACAAAGGTCGCTCAAATCAAACATGTCCCCAAGGGATCATTCATCGGATACGGCTGTACTTATCGCACCACTGCCGACTCGAAAATAGCTGTTCTTCCTCTCGGTTACTATGACGGTTACGACCGCAAGCTTTCCAATCTGGGCTATGTACTTATAAAAGGCGAACGCGCCCAGGTGCGGGGACGCGTTTGCATGGATAACATTATGGTGGATGTCACCAATATTCCTGATGTCAAGGTCGAGGATGAGGTTGTACTTCTGGGACGCCAGAACGGCGATATAATCACTGCTGAGCAGATGGCTTCATGGGCGCAGACAATCAATTACGAAATTGTGGCAAGAATCAATCCGTTACTTCCAAGAAAAATAATATAGGAGATTATTATGGCTTCCATTGATTCAAAAGGGGTTCAAATATATTAT
>WJIM01000351.1 GCA_014730285.1 Candidatus Zixiibacteriota bacterium | reverse complement strand
TTGAAGGTCTTGACATTTTCGTCAACCTTGTCCATCAGCTCGATAACCGCATCGGCACGTTCGCCCTTCTTGACTTCGCCCTTCTTGACCATCTCGTCGATCAGATGCTCCGCCTTCTCGCGGGTCATCTCGAACGCCCCCAGCCCGAACAGATATGTTTTCTTCAGAATATCCACAGCGCCTTCTCCTTCCGCTATGATAAGTTTGATTATCTCGGATTTCGATTCGGTATCCTTCCAGCGCTTCATGTCGGATAATAATGCCTGACCCAGAACCCGCGAGGTTATATCATGTCCACTTTTGGAGTCTATCACCTTGACACGATTGCCCTTACGAATAATCTCCACCAAATCCTCGAGCGTAATCGAGCAATTGGCCTGGGGATCGTATAAGCGCCTGTTGGAATACCTTTTGATCAGATACACACCATATTTTAGTGCATTGCACCATAAATGTCAATAAAAAAATAGGGTTGGGGAATATAAAGATTAGCGTTTGCCGATTGAGACCAGGACGATATTGATGATTTCAAGCAAACGGTCGCCGGAGAAGGGCTTTTTGATGAACATATCGCCGCCGACTTTAAAGGATTTGCCGGAATCGTCACGGGAATCCTTGCCGGTCAGGAATAGTATCGGAATATTTTTCGTATCCGGCTGTTTTTTAAGCTCTTCGCAAATCTGATAGCCGTCCATCCCGGACATCATAATATCCAGAAGAATCAGGTCCGGCTTGAATTCCTTCACTTTTTCCACGGCCACGATTGCCTGGTTTTCGGTAAGTACCTCGTAGCCAGAGGATTTCAGGAAGGCATCAATAACCTCTGTAATTTCCGGCTCATCGTCGATCACTAAGATTTTGGCCGGTTTGACCTTCTGCTTGGGAATTGGTATCTTTGTACTCATCACTTATAGTATCGGAATTTTAGAGACCCCTCTTTAGAATAACTTACGGTACTTTAATCTGATGCCGCTATTTTGATTACCTCAACCAGCTCTTCGATTCTAAAGGGTTTCTTTACGAAAAGCTGTCCGCCCGCCTCGAAGGCCTTCCCGGAATCATCCTGGGGATCGACACCGGTCAGAAATATGACCGGAATATCGGCCGTATCGGGATTCTTTTTCAGGAGTTTACAGAACTGATAGCCGTCCATCTGAGGCATAATAATATCCAGCACAATTGCATTGGGTTGAAATTCACTGGCGATCTGCAACGCCTGTTCAGCATCATTCGAGGACTTGACATCAAAACCGGCGGCATCCAGAAGCTCGGATAAAGAGTCCAGCACTTCCGGCTCGTCATCTACTGACAATATTTTAATTTCTTTATCCATATTTACCACTATATCCTCTCATATTTTCTATCGGAAAAGACGCTTTAATATATAGCTCTATGGATAAAAAAAGAGTATTTTACGGGGAAATAAATCAGTGCAGCAGTTCTTCGTAAAAATCGGGCCTTCTGTCCTTAATCAGGTCATTAAACTCGGTGGGCATTTTCTCCAGGCTCTTGCGCAGGTCGATATCCTCAACTGCGACTGACGGTTTCGTTTTTCCGGCTCTCAACAGCACATTGCCGTCAACATCGGTAATCTGGCTCATACCGGTGAATTTGAGGGTCTCATCCCCTACGGTATCGGAGCCGACACGGTTGGCGGTTACGGTAAAAATCCGGTTTTCAATCGACCGGATAGGCATAGTCATCTGGCAGTAATTCAGCACAAGATTCGAGGGATGGCAGATTATATTCGCGCCCCTCAGGGCCAGAACCCGGCAAGCCTCGGGGAAAATGTAATCGAAGCAGATCATCATGCCCAGGTTGTATTCATAAAACGGAAAGACCTTAAATTTCAGATTACCGCGATTGAATATAAATTGCTCTTTGTAAAAAAGATGCACTTTGCGATAGAGGTATACATCCCCGCCGGGAGTTATATAAACCGAGGAGTTGTAGCAGCGGCCGTCTTTTTTCTCGGCAATGCCTATGACAAAGGCGCATTTTTTTTTCTTTGCCATCGATTTGAAGAGTTTGGTGGTTCTGCCGTCCGGAATCTCCTCGGCATATTTTGCCAGCTCCTCCCGCGAGGGGAAGAAGTAGCCGGTGGAAAAAAGCTCCGGCAGCACCAGAAGGTCGGCATCGACATTCTCAAAAAGCGCCAGGGCATTATCTATATTTTCTTTTTTCTTACCGAATTCCGGTTTTGTCTGAACATAGCCGACTTTCACTATAACCTCCTGTATAACTGCATCATTCAATCGGCCAGATATTATTATACGGATAAAGGCAATTCAATGACGAATCGGGCTCCGTGAGGTTTAATATTTTCCGCCCGAAGATTGCCTTTATGATCTGTCACAATCCTGTGAGAGATAGAAAGCCCCAAACCGGTACCATGTTCCCTGGTCGTGAAATAGGGCGTAAAAATCTCGTTTATCTTATCCGGATCGATTCCTCTGCCTGAATCTTCCACACTTAATATAACCTTTTCTTCCTCGATTTCACTTCTTATTTTGATCCTGCCGTCCCTTTCTATCGATTCGATAGCATTTCTAATCAGGTTGACTATGACCTTTTTCATCTCCGAGGGATCGATCTCGACTTTTGTATCCTGATCCAGCTCGGTTTCGATCTCTATATTCATTTCAGCCGCTTCGCTTTTGAGAAGGGTGATTGAATCTTCTATGAAACTCTTAAGATCGATTTTCTCCTTATTAAGATGTCCCGACCTTGCCAGCGCCAGAAATTCGGCAATGATTGTATTGAGCCTTTCGATTTCGGTTCTTATAGTTGTTGCCAGCCTGTTGAAGCCCTCCTGATCGTCGGAAACCTCAAACTCCGACTTCAGTCTCTGCGAGGCAATCGCAATGGCATTTAGGGGATTTCTGATCTCATGCGCCACACCGGCAGCAAGAGTGCCCAACTCGGAAAGCCGTTCCGCCTGTTTGGCCTGAGATTCCAGACGTTTCCTCGAGGTAATGTCGTAGGCAATTCCGACCGCGCCCTGAAAACCTCCGGATTCATCGGCAAGCTGAGAGGACGTCGCCAGGAATGTGCGCTCCTCGCCTTTTTGATTCGTGAAGCTGATCTCTTTTATAATGGACTCATCCGATAGATCGCCCAGCTCGTCTATGAGAAAATTATCATCCGGAAAGATAATGCCGTATTCTTTTCCGATAACCTCAGCGCCTTTAAATCCGAATATTTTCTCTGTCTTGGGATTGACCAGAATAATCCTGTTTTCGGAGTCGACCGCCACAACCGCACTCTCGATACCGCTCAGAATATTTGAGGTAATGTTCTTGAACTGTTCGTAGGCTAAGGCCACCGAACGATAGCTCTGGTTGGCCATCACAATCGTTATCACCAGAAATGTCAGGAGGAAGAGGATTCCGCCCAGGATAGCCATCTGGGTCTTGAAATTGCGGGCCACCTGATGATAACCTTCCAGCGATAGCCCAACCCTGAGAATACCGGGAGGAAGATCGGTAGTTTCGAACGGCCGCGCCACTTCGAGCACCTCATCGCCCTCGAAAACAAGCTGTCTGCTCATCTCGCCATCATTCTCGAAGACCTCCTGCAAAAAGGTATCACTGCTGATAGCCAGCACCGGATCCAGCTTGCGCGAGGACATCATAACGCCCTCATGGCTCTGGATGAAGATATAATCTATGGCAGGCTGGTTTCCTATGTTCTGAATCATATATCCGATGCCGATGCGGCGGTTGAAGAAATCCAGCCGCTGGTAATTCATGAAGATCACGATTGCGCCGGGACGAACCTCGCTTGAAATCGCGGCTACAAGCTGATCGGCCTCGGAAATATCCTCACCCGAGAGAATAAACTGCCCCACTCCGGCCTTGCCCTGAATAATCTCATTGAGGGGAAGACGGTCTCTTATTTCCTCATCATAGACATCACCCATCGCCCCTGTATAATTGGACATCTCGATTATCCCGGCGCTGTCAAGAATGTCGATACGATTGAATCCCAGCAACTGGCACATACGGTTCAGCCTGTCTGGAGTAATATGTCCCTGAGCATGTCCCAGATCGACCAGAGAAGCGGCATCGACCAAATTATCAGTCACCAGGTCATCGACCAGATCGGTGGCGCGCATCGTATTTTGCGAGGCGATAAAGACCGCTTCCATAAGCGCGCTGCCCTCACGGTTGAGCATGCGCAGCATGTTATTCTGGTTCTCGCGGATACCCACTGCAATAATTGCCAGAAAGATCAGCCCCAGAACAAGGGCGGTTAGGATCAGGAACTTGGGTTTGAGCCTGGTTATTCTCAGATGTGAATTTTTCTTTATTTCGGAATTCCGCATTATTTGAATCTAAACCGAGCGGGGATGAGTGTCAAGATAAATGAAAATGGCCATCATTCATGATTGGGACGTTTGCCGCGTGAGGCACTGAGGATAATTGCAATTACTATGATAAAACCGGCGACTTTGAATGCGGGATGTATACCTGCCATAAATTGAGCCGCTTCCGAAAGAGCCTTGCCCTCTGTATAGATATCCCTGAAGAATGTAAATAAAATAACAGAGATGGCAATTCCAAAGGTAATTCCCGAGGTACGCATCAGGGCGTTAAAACCGGAGGCCACACCCACGTATGAGCGGGGCACCGCCGATAGTATCGCATTGGTATTGGGTGAAGCGAACACGCCCATACCAAAGCCGACTATAAACAGATGCCAGACTATTTCGAAATGACTCGAAGTCTGATCGAGCAGCGAGAGCATGTACAGGCCTGTGGCGAGAATAGTCAGACCGATCGTGGCCGGTATGCGCGTACCGATTTTATCCGAAAGCCAACCGGCAAAGGGCGCTATTAGTAGCATTGAGAGGGGTACAGTCATCATAAAAAGCCCCAGAATCTGCGGAGAAAAGCCACGCACCTGCTGAATGTAAAACGGCATCAGAATCGTATTCGACATCAGCCCCACGAAGGCAATGAATGCGCACAGACTTGAAAGGCTGAAATAGCGAATCCTCAGTAAAGTCAGATTTAAAATAGGATTTGCTACGCGCATCTCGTTGTAAACAAATATGCCCAGTACTCCCAGTGCCCCCAGAACCGGCCCGAATACCACCGGACTCTGCCATCCGTAATCGGTCAAGAGATTCACTCCCAGGAAAAATGCCGCCAGACCTATTATCATAAGAATCGAACCGCGCCAGTCGAATTTGTATTCACGGCTTGCCGAGGGATTATTTTCCAAAGTCCGCAGGCAGTAAATAACGGCAATTACGCCGATTGGAAGATTGATCCAGAAAATCGAGCGCCAGCCCAGATGCTCAATCAGGAAACCGCCCAGTACAGGACCCGATGCCAGCCCGACCGAAACTACCGTGCCGATAGTCCCCAGGATTCGTCCGCGCTGATGAGGCGGGAAGCCCTTGGCAATCAGCCCCTGATTGGAGCTCATCAATACTGCGCCTCCCAGGGCCTGGAATGCTCGTGAGAAGATAAGCATGTATATCGATACCGAGAAGGCACATAAAGCCGAGCCGATTGTGAACATGGTGAAGCCTATAACGAACTGCTTGCGCTCGCCCCAGATATCCAGCAGCTTGCCGGCTACCAGAAGCAGTGCGGTCATTGTTAGTATATATGCCAGCGCTACCCAGGAAACCACATCAACATCGGCATTGAATTCCTCTGAAAGAGTCGGCAGCGCGACATTGACAATCGACGAATCGAGCGTACCCATAAAGGCCGCCAGCGCCGAGACGCCGAAATAAATCCATTTATTGGAGTAGTCGTCCGAATGTTGTTCTTGATTCTGCATCATCTCCATATACTAACGCCGCTTTGCGATAAAAACGTAGGTCAAATCTTTTTAAGATTTGACATCTTTTATGAATGCGTCAAATGTCGCAGACATTTGACCTACAAAAGCTTGCACACACGTTAGGGTGCCCCAATCTGAAGATTGGATCACCCGTGCTCTGTCAAAAAAATCGAGCACGTGGATTCATTTAATTCATTTTTCCTGCGATAGTCATCTTTTGAATAAAAACATCGCAGGTGTATCGCATGCTTCGCCCCACCTGGTAGGTGGGCTACATTATTTTACATACAAGAAAGCCAATATGGTACATACGAATCAAATTGGCAATCAAAAAGCCTTAATCTGAGGGGTCGATAATTTGTGAGCTGAATCAAAGCAGAAAAATCCTCGTAGTATAGCGTATACAATAGCTGTCTACGGGAGGACTATTTTTATGAGACGCTTAATTTTCGTACTTCTATTCGCATTTCCTGCAAATTCAATTTATTCACAGGGTATGCCAATTGTAAGGGATTATGAAATCGAGGCTGCTTTTTATCCAGCTGAAGCTTATATGAACGGTTATGCCAAAATAGAATTTGATGACTCGGCAAGCCGACTCGACTCCATCGTTTTCTATCTGCATGGTGAGCTGTGGGTGGACTCCATACAAAGTCAGAATTACACTGACGATTTTATACAGAAGCGCATATATTATCCCTATAATTACTCATTGATAGCAACCCGCATATCAATGGCAAATCCACCCGGATCTGAAATGAAGGTATATTATTCCGGTTTTTTCAATCCATCCAAAGCGGCGGCCATCTCGAATTATATGCGGATTGAGGAGGACGGAGTATTTTTAAGATCGTTTGGGTATTCCCTCTGGTTTCCGGTCTTCCTTGAGGAATTCAAAGGCTCGCATCCGGTTTCGTTCTCATCGGTTAAATTAAAAACGCCGGAAGCGTTCCGCTCGATATTTATAGGCCACAAAAAAGCAGATTACATCGAAGGCGGCTTGCGAATCACTGAATGGGAAGCGCCTGCGACTGATATCTTTGACGCTCAGTGTACCGCCGGGAAATTCGAGTTTATTAACAATGGCGACTTTTACATTTATCATAAAAATACGCCGGAATCGAGAAAGCAGGCAGGGGCAATACTGGAATTCACAAAAACGATAAAGGGAATCTATCAAGACCTGTACAGAAAAAATGAGCAGCTTGATGAAATCCATGTAATACAAATGCCCGAATACGGGGATATTTCCAGCGGAAATGTGATAGGTATTTCATCCGATGCATGGGATGACTTCTCCTCCGGAGACCATTCCGGAAGAACCCTTGCCCATGAAATCGTTCATCCATTCGTGAAAGTTAAAGTGGAAATGTCCGATCCGCTTTTTATGCTGGCTATTGAGGGATTTCCAAGCTATTTCCATTTGCCGGCCCTGAGGGAAATTCTGGGTGAGGAATGGTATGATGAATATATGAAAGGTGTCGAAACAGCATATCTCAATAAAAAGGAAATCGGAAAAGACCGGCGGGGCAGGCCTCTTCCCGAGGAAAAGCCAATCGACAAACTCGTTTTCGAGGAAATAGGAGCATATAAGGATCGTTTTATCTTAAATGACCGTGTGAAATTGTTCTTCAATTATCTGTGTGAGAAAATGGGCTGGGATAAATTCCAAAAGTTCACCCGTGAGCTTTTCAGCACTAAAGAGATATCGTTTGATAAATTCATTTCTATTATTCTAAAATACCTTCCACGGGAAAAGGCCAACCTGGAGATATGGCTTTCCTCGAATGATTATCTCGCTAAATTCCACTTAGATAAAATCCGGTAAATTTTTGTATTAACTATACAAGACAAAAAAGCCGTCCGGGGGATGCCCGGACGGCCCGTGGGATTGGTGAGTTTCTTTATCCCATCTTTTTGCTGACAGTTAACCCGCCTGCCAGCAGAGAGTCGATCGGTATACTGCCTATATACCGACTGCTTATTTCATATTATCTATAATGTGCGTTGCATACTGAGATGTTCCCACTTTTGTTGCGCCTTCCATCTGACGCTCCAGGTCGTAGGTAACGGTTTTGTTCTGAATTGTCGTCTCGATTGCACTTTCAACCATATCAGCGGCCTCGTTCCACTGCAGGTATCTCAGCATCATTACGCCCGAAAGAATTACCGAACTCGGGTTTATAACATCTTTATCGGCATATTTCGGAGCGGTTCCATGGGTAGCTTCAAAAAGCGCGATGTAATCGCCGATATTGGCTCCGGCGGCCATTCCCAGACCGCCAACCTGCGCGGCGGCGGCGTCGGAAATATAATCGCCGTTCAAGTTGGGAGTACAGACAACTTCATATTCATCGGTACGGGTTAAGATCTGCTGGAACATGGAGTCGGCTATACGATCCTTTATAACGATTTTGCCTTCCGGCCGTTTGCCGTCATATTTTTCCCAGAGCTCATCTTCGGTAATTGTAATATCTGCGAATTTCTCCGCGGCAACCTCATAACCCCAGTCACGGAACGCTCCCTCGGTGTATTTCATGATATTGCCCTTATGCATCAGGGTCACCGACTTGCATCCGCGATCGATGGCATACTGGATGCCTTTGGCAACCAGGCGTTTGGAGCCGAAAGCCGATATCGGCTTGATACCGATTCCGGAATTCTCACGGATTTTGGCGCCCATCTCATCGACCAGGAACTTACGCACCTTATCGGCCTCGTCAGTGGTACCGCGGTATTCGATACCGGCGTAAACGTCCTCGGTATTCTCACGGAATATTACGATATCCATCCTTTCGGGAGCTTTCACCGGCGAGGGTGTGCCCTTGTAGAATTTTACCGGACGTACGCAGGCGTAAAGATCGAGCACCTGACGCAGGGTAACGTTCAGGGAACGGAATCCGCCGCCCACAGGAGTTGTCAGGGGACCTTTGATCGCCACGATATAGTCCCTGATAGCATCAATTGTATCCTGCGGAAGCCATTCGCCGTATTTATCGTTAGCCGCTTCACCTGCAAAAACATCGAACCAGACGATTTTTTTCTTGCCGCCGTATGATTTCTCGACGGAGGCATCAAGTACTCGGCGCGCGGCCTTCATAATATCACGGCCGATGCCGTCGCCCTCGATCACCGGAATAATCGGATTGTCCGGGAATTTCAGCTCACCGTCAACGATAGTGATCTTCTCTCCGCCTTCCGGGGGAGTTATCATCTTATAAGCCATTTATCCATTCTCCTTAGCTGTTAGTATCCGAGCTCTTTAAGATGTTCTTTATACGTGGATGCTGATTTCTGAAGTGACTTCAATCCCTCGTCGCCCAGGTCTATCTCGAGAATCTTCTCGACACCGTTAGCGCCCAGGACGATCGGCAGACCGATATACAGGTCGTCAATGCCGTACTGTCCGGTGGCAAAGGCTGAGGCGGGGAGTACACGCTTGCGGTCAAGGAGAACAGCTTCGACCATCTGCACCGAAGCCATAGCCGGGGCATAGTAAGCCGAACCGGTCTTGAGAAGCTTTACGATTTCGCCGCCGCCCATACGGGTGCGCTGTGCGATCTCCTCGATCCTGTTCTGCGGTATCAACTGGGTGATCGGAATGCCGCCCACAGTGGTATACTGCGGAAGCGGAACCATGGTATCGCCATGACCGCCCAGTACCATAGCCTGAACGTCAGCCATGGAAACATTCAGCTCCATTGCCACGAAAGTACGGAAGCGTGTTGAATCCAGAACGCCGGCCTGGCCAAAGACACGGTTTTTCGGGAAGCCGGAGACCTGCGAGGCATGATAGGTCATCAGGTCGAGAGGATTGGCAACCATGAGTATGTATGCGTTGGGGGCATACTTGACGATATTTTCGGTGACCGACTTGATAATCTCGGCATTCTTCCTGAGAAGGTCCTCGCGAGACATACCGGGTTTACGGGCCAGCCCTGAGGTGACCACAACCATATCGGAGTCCTTGATGTCCTCATACTCATTGGTACCATGAACCATAACGTCATAACCAACCAGCGGTCCGGCCTGAGCCAGGTCCAGAGCCTTACCGGCGGGCATATCCTCGATAATATCCACCAGCACCACATCACAAATATTGCGGGCCGAGAGATACATCGCACATGAGGCACCAACGTTACCGGCGCCTATCACTGACACTTTCTTGCGCATCTTAATAAACCTCCTGCTTATCCAGAATTTAACACCGTATGACCGGCATCTTTAACAATTACTATTTTCAAATCAGAATCGGCCGCAATCCGCGCCTTAACCAATTTATTGGCGTCGTCTACCGGCTCGATATACACCCTTCTGACAGCCTCATCCTGAAGAAATGACATTAAACAGAGATTTACCCGATTTGTCAATAACGCAGTGCGATAAAGTTTATGAATTCCCAAATCGTAACTTTTTATCTCCTGATTGACCAGTTTTTCGGGATCGGGGTATTTCTCGGCCAGGTCAAAGAAATCGCGGGTTCCGATGCCGTCCGTGCAGCCCGAAAGCATAAGCAGTGTGCCGCCGTCTTTGATCCCTGCCTTGGTATTCTCGAAGCATTTCTGAAGTTGGTAGAGATTCCTGTCCAAAGGCGGGCTGTGTTCGGCAATCAGCAGATCGCATTTTTCTGGCAAATCTTTGATATAAATATCCCGGCAAAATTCCACCGCCTCAAAATAGCTTTCCCGCAGTCCGCCGGAATTTAGCCCGATGATTTCGCGTTCGGAGTTCTGAACAAGCTGATACGAGAATAACCGTTTTTCATCAATTAAATCCAGCGTCTTCCAGAGCTCTTCCCAGACCGGATTGCCTTCTGTCATGCCCGGCTGACATTTTTCCGAAATCGCTTTTTTGTGATTATGGCGAATGGTTTTGTAATAGGCCAGTCCCGGTACGATTGACTTAATACCCCCTGTAAAGCCAGCGAAATAGTGCGGTTCCACCGAGCCAATTACGATCACGTCGTCGGCCCAGAAGAAATAGCTGTGAATATAGACCCCGCCGCCGTCAGGCCATAACCCCACATTCTGAAAACTGATATAATCCCGCGAATTCGACCAGGCAAATTTCTTGTCCAGCTTCTCGAAATTATCACCAATCAGAGATGCGTATTCATCCATGGAGGGCTCATCATGAAGACCAGTAGCGATCATCAGACGCACTTCATGCTTTTCCAGAAGAGAGGGCAGAATCCGATTGAGTATGAGATGTGAGGGGGTTGAGCGGTATTGATCGTTGATAACAACCAAAACACGAAGGCTGCCGGAATGAAATCTTTCCGGCAGCCTGTGTTTTTCTATTTCACTTTCGATATCAAGCGGCTTGGTTTTCGAGGGCTCGATAATTCCGGCCAGATTTTTGTCCGGAACATCGAGCCGGTATTGCTCACCCGCGTATCGAAGGGGTATTATCATACCTTAATATCGGGAAAGAAGTAATTCACTTCAAAACCCGCGTTTTCAACAGAATCCGACGCATGCACCGCGTTACATTGAATATCCATCCCGAAATTCTGGCGGATAGTTCCCGATGCGGCTTTGGTCGAATCGGTCACACCGATCAGAGTCCGTAGATCATCGATAGCGTTTTCCTTCTCCAGAACCATCGGCACACAGGGTCCTGAAGTCATAAACTCCACCAGTTCACCGAAAAACGGTTTTTCCTTGTGAACCTTGTAGAATCCTTCGGCTCGCTCTTTGGTAAGACGCTCCATACTCATGGCGACAATCGTAAATCCGGACAGCTCGAAACGGTGTATAATTTCGCCGATAGCATTTTTGCCGACAGCGTCAGGTTTGATAATAGTCAGAGTCTTCTGCGTAGTCATAATTTCCCTTTATACCGCCGCGGCTTTGCTGGATTTCATCTTCTCACGTGCGATTTTGAAACCCACCTCCAGCGCCTTCAGATTCTTCTCTTCTGTTCCCACAGGCGCTCTGGATTTTACGACTTTCTTGACAGCATCCTTGGATGAAAGTTTGGTGATTTCAACAATTGCACCCAATGAGATCACATTGGCAACCATCACATGCCCGATCTCGGTTTTAGCGAGCTGTGTGAATGGAAATGCAAAGCAGTCAGGCGTGGGCGGCTGATGGACAAGATCGCTGTCGATTATCAATATTCCATGCTCGCGCAGATCGGAGAAATAAGTATCGCAGGCTTCCTGAGTCAGCGCCAGAAGCAGATCCAGGCCCATCGGTTTGGGATAATATATCGTATCGGTCGAGACCACGACATCCGCCCTGGAAGCTCCTCCACGGGCCTCGGGGCCGTAAGACTGGGTCTGAACGACATTTTTGCCGTCCTCAACACCCATTGCCTCGGCCAGCATAACACCCGCCAGAATCAGCCCCTGTCCTCCCGAGCCGGAGAGCCTGATCTCATAACGGTCAGACTGTGACTGTTGACTTTTATTTTTGGACATCTATAACTCCCGTTTATCTCTTTTTAAGTTCGGCTCTCAGCCTCTCGTAATTATCCGTAAATTCCGGTTTATCTTCTTTGTGCAGTAC
>WJIM01000350.1 GCA_014730285.1 Candidatus Zixiibacteriota bacterium | reverse complement strand
TCGACCGTATCCGACCGTACCAATCAGATAATCAAGTTTCTGACGATTTTCACGGCGATTCTATTGCCGCCCTCATTTATAGCGGGCCTTTATGGTATGAATTTCTCCAAAATGCCTCTGTTGAAATGGGATTACGGCTATGTTATTGTCTGGGCGGTAATTATACTGGTTGTGATCTCTCTTCTGATTTTCTTCAAAAAAAGAAAATGGATTTAATCGGCTTTCTAACAAAGAATTAACCCACTTTTTTCAAGATAATTGAAACATAATCCCCTTGACATGCGTTTAATCGGTCTGTATACTGACTGACCGGTCAGTCTGACTGACTGGTCAGTCGAAAGGAAAGATTGAGATGGCAGAAACAAAACCGGATAAACGCAGAAGCATAATCAAGGCCGCAGAAGGCCTTTTTGCAAAATCAGGATTTCATGGCACTGATGTCGATTTAATAGCCAAATCTGCCGGTGTATCCAAGGGCTCGGTTTACAATTACTTTGACAGCAAAGAAGAGATTCTAATGTCAGTAATCGAGGAGGGTGTTAATGAGCTTGATCGGCAAATGAAAAAGTACATCAGGCCGTTAAGTGACCCAATTGAGAAAATCAAAAAGGGGATAGAGTTCTATATCAAATTTCTTGAAAAGCGAGAACCGCTTTTCAGGGTGCTGACTGGCGACAGAATAAGTTTGCGAATGGACCTGAAGAAGCGTTTTCACATGAATATGTTCGCGAGGATTGAGCATGCCCAGATTATGATTGCCGAGGCTATAAAAGATGGCAAACTTAAAAAGGTCGATCCTTATGTTGCCGCAACCTGCCTGATAGGAATGATTGACTCGCTCTTTTTGCGAGTAGTGTATGAAGGAAAAAGAATGTCAACCAAACATAAAGCAGAACAGATTACGAAACTATTTTTGGAAGGGATGTTGCTTTGATTACAGGTGCCGGAAAAACATCTTGGATTTTGATAAGCGCATTAATAATGCTGACAGTCATTATTGTACCGAGTTATTCTCGGGCCGCCACTCTCGATGTCGATTCGGCGGTGGCTCTGGCGCTGGAACGCAATAAGACATATCTTTCGGCGCTTCAGGACAAGGTAAAGGCGGAGGGCGATATCCGTGAGGCCTGGGCCGGGGCATTGCCCACGTTGACCTTCGACGGCGCCTACACCCGAAACCTGGAACTGCCCGAGCTTGTTTTTCAGGATCAGAGGTTTAAGATAGGAACTACCAATAATTACCGTCTCGGGTTCACGCTGGATCAGACTCTTTTCGGGGGAGGCAAGGTCTTTAACGCTCTGGTGGCGGCCCGTTTCTACGATAAGTATGCTAAAGAGGCCGTAAAGCTGGCTCGTCTGCAGGTAATCTACGGTACCAAGGAATATTTCCACAGCGTGATTCTGGCGCAGGACAATGTTGGGGTTGCCCAGGATGCGGTTAAAACAGCCGAGGAAAATTTCCAGGTGGTGCAGAGCCAGTATAATCAGGGCCTGGTTTCGGAATACGATAAGCTGCGGGCGGAGGTGGAGCTTGCCAATCTACTGCCGCAGTTAACCAGCGCCCGTAATAATGCCAATATTGTGCTGACTAATTTCAGGTATTTTATCGGCTACAAGAGCATGGAAGAGTTGAGCCTTGAATTTGATTTCGAGATCGAGGATACGATTCCCACTCCCGATCTGAAAAAGTCTATAGAGCAGGCGCTTGAGAGAAGGCCGGATTATGTGGGTCAGGATTATCTGATAAGAGCTATCGAGAAGGGAATCGGAATTGCCCGTAGCGGCCGCCTGCCCTCGCTCTATTTTACGGCATCCATGAGCTGGGAAGCTTCGATTGATGATATGTGGCCCGGCGGAGATGACTGGATCAGGAGCAGTTCGCTGGGACTTAATCTCAGTTTCCCGATTTTTGACGGACTGGAGTCCTCCGGCAAGGTCAAAAAGGCCAAGGCCGATTATATCAAGGGCAGTCTTGAAAAGCAGCAGATCGAGGATGCTATCAGGATTGAGGTGGAGGAAGCTATTGGATCGATCGAGGAAGCCAAGAAACGGCTGCAATGGGGACAGAAAACGATAGACCTGGCAGAAGAGGGGCTGCGTGTGGCCAACCTTCGTTTCAAAAACGGGATCGGCACGCAGCTCGAAATTCTCTCGGCGCAGCAGGCGCTGACACAGGCAAAAACGAATTATGTACAGGCTATTTACGACTATCAGGTATCACTTGCAAAATATGATAAGGCGGTCGGTTTTGATCTGCCGGATACGAGGAGTGAATAATGAGGAGCAAGGCTATTCCAATATTGAGTTTGATTCTTATTCTTCTGGCAGGATGCGGCGGAAATGAATCCAGTGAGAACGCTGTCGAACCGGAACGGGTTGCGGTTGAGACAATTATTGCCGACTACGGCTCGCTGGTGGTCTCGAAGTCCTACTCCGGTACGGTAAAGGGTATCGAGCAAGCTGATCTTATCGCCAAGCTGGCCGAGACCGTGAAGAAGGTCAATGAGTCAGAGGGTGATCGGGTTAAGGCCGGTCAGGTACTTCTCGAGCTCGATGAGGGCGGCCCGAGTTCACAGTATCATCAGGCCGAAGCTGTCTATGAGAATTCGAAAAGGCTTTTGAAGAAATACGAAAATCTTTATGAAGAGGGCGCGGTTTCGGAAAACGACCTTGACCGCGTGGAAACCGATTTCGAGGTAGCCAAAGCCAATTTCAGGGCAGCCAAAGAGCTGGTTAATGTTATCTCGCCGATCGATGGAGAGGTTACCGCTTTAAATGTTAATGAGGGCGATCAGGCATATGTCGGACAGCATCTGGCCACAGTCGGACGCCGCGATTCAGTGCGGGTCGAGGTGGGTATCGATCCGGCTGACATCGATTATGTCCAGGCCGGAGATACTGTGGAAATTACAATGCAGGGCGCTAATGGAAAAGTAGTATCGGGTCGGATTCGCGGGGCTGCCAGGTCGGCTAACCCGGACACGCGTGCATTTTCGGTTGAAATCGTGGCCAATAATAAAGAAGGAATATTGAAGGTTGGAGGGCTGGCGACTGCGAGAATACATCTGTATCGGCTCGAGGATGCGCTTTTGATTCCGATTGAGTCGGTCTTGATTCAGAAGGGAATTCCGAAAGTTTACCGCCTCGAGGGCGATACCGCCCATTCTGTGGAGATTGAGATCGGCAGAAGCGATGGAAAGAACTATGAGGTTTTGTCGGGACTGGATGCGGGCCAGGAGATAGTAGTGCTGGGCAAGGCTTTCCTCGATGACGGTATGCTTGTCAATGTCACCAACAGGGAGGGAGAGGCTCAATGATACTTGCTGATATCTCGATCAAACGACCTGTATTTGCAGCTATGATGATTGTCGCCCTGCTGGTACTGGGATGGACGTCATTCAACCGTCTGAGTGTCGAGTTGTTTCCTGATGTTGATTTTCCCTTCGTGGTGGTAACCACGGCCTATCCGGGCGCCGGTGCTGAGTCGGTTGAAGTTGAGGTGACTAAGGAAATAGAGGATGCGGCAAATCCAATCTCCGGCATCGAGAGGATTACCTCTACCTCCAGCGAGGGTTTTTCCCTTATAATGATCGAATTCGAGCTGGAGCGCAACAGTCTTGATGCGGCTCAGGAGGTACGCGATAAAGTATCCGCAATTCGCGGCGAACTGCCGGTTGACATAGAAGATCCAATCGTTCAGCGCTTCGATCCGGGAGCCGAGCCTGTGCTCTCGATTGTGATTTCGGGTGATCGATCTCCCCGTGAGCTGACTTACATTGCCAAGGAAAATGTAAAGAAGAGGATCGAAAATATTTCCGGGATAGGCTCGGTGAATCTTCTGGGTGGATATGAGAGGGAGATACAGGTCGAGCTTGACCTGGATCTGCTGAAAAGCTATGGTCTTACACCCTTTGATGTCCAGAGCGCGATCGCCTCGGAGAATTTCGAGCTCCCCGGAGGACGTCTAAAGAAGGAACGCAGTGAGATACTTGTCAGAACAATGGGGAAGATCAGTTCAGTTGATGAGCTGAAAGATTTCATAATCGATACACCTGAGGGACGCTTTGTTAAACTTTCTGATATTGCCACAGTCACGGATGGTGTTAAGGAGCAGCGCTCGCTGGCCCGGCTGGGTGTTCGAGAAGATGACGGTTTCGAGACGCGCCGTGCAATAGCTATGGATATCATCACCCAATCGGGAGCTAATGTTGTTGAGGTTGCGGATGCGGTGAAAGAGGAAATGGAGCAGCTCGATAGGGAGCTTCCCCGGGATATCGTTCTCACCGTGGTGCAGGACCGGTCTACCTTTACCCGGGATGCGGTTCATGATGTGGTCGTCAACCTGATTTACGGCGGTATTCTGGCGATTCTGACGGTGTTCCTGTTTCTGGCAAATATCCGCTCGACTATAATCACCGGAATTGCAATCCCGGTCTCGATTATCTCGACCTTCACATTCATGAACGCCCTGGGATTCTCCCTGAACTTCATGACTCTTCTGGGACTATCGCTGGCTGTGGGTCTCCTGATCGATGATGCAATCGTGGTTATTGAGAACATATACCGGCATCTCTCGATGGGCAAGGATGGCGCCAAGGCCGCTTCGGACGGTACGTCTGAGATCGGTCTGGCGGTTACCGCCACGACCTTTGCGATTATAGTGGTGTTTTTGCCGGTTGCTTTCATGAAGGGAATCGTGGGACGTGTTTTCTATTCATTCGGTATGACTGTGGCATTTTCGGTACTGGTTTCACTGTTCGTTGCGTTCACATTGACTCCCATGCTGTCATCGAGATTCCTGAAAGAGGAAAAATCACATAAGGGTACCAAAAACCCGATATTCATGATTACCAACGCCTGGAATAATGCTTTCGGCCGAATCGGAGGGCTATATCGGCATATGCTGAGGTGGTCACTTAACCATAGATGGGCGGTTATCCTGCTGGCGACAGTGCTATTTGTGGGAGCTTTATCTCTTTATCAGGTACTGGGATTCGAGTTCATGCCCCGGACTGATGAGAGCCAGTTTTATGTGAACTTCAGGACGGCGCCGGAAAGCACTATTGAGAAGACCGAGTCGCTTGTTAAGAGAGCGGAAGATATAATTTCGGAGTTCCCGGAGGTAACAACAGTTTATTCTGTTATCGGGGGTTCGGAAACTATGGGACAAAGCCAGGTCAATGAGGGCTACATCTTTGCGGAGATGCTGCCTATTAACGAGCGTGATGTCACGGCACAGGATTTTATTATCAAAGTAAGAGAGGCGTTAAAGGATATTGCCGGAATAAAAATGGCGGTTGCTCTTGAACCCGCAGAAGGGGGCTCGGCTCCGATTAATTTTGCCATACGTGGTGAATCCGAAGAGCGCATAGAATATTACACCGAAAAAGTTGACGATATTTTCAGATCGACACCGGGAGTGGTGGATATAGATAATACTCTTACCAAGGTCAAGCCGGAGGTACAGATAGAAATCGACCGCAGGAAAGCGGCCGATCTCGGAATGAATCGTCAGGAACTGGCGATGGCTGTCCGTATGCTGGTTGAGGGTGAGGAGGTCAGCCGTCTCCGGGATGGAGACGAGGAATATGATATTCTCCTCCGTTTAAAACCTGATCAGCGAGACGAGGTGGATGATCTTGAGAGCTTCATGATTCCATCACACAAGGAAATTCCGGGTATGCAGAACCCGGCCTTCCCTCTATCGAGAGTGGCGAAATTTATCACCAGCGGCGCTCCCCCGGAAATCAACCGCTATGACCGACAGAGATATTATGAGGTAAACGCCAATGCGGCGGGACGGTTTGTGGGTAATGTGCGGGCAGAACTTGAGGCTCGTGCAGATTCAATTGACCTTCTGCCCGGCTATGCTATCCAGCAGATTGGTGAGGGCGAATGGCAGAAGGAATCGTTCCAGTACCTGGTTGAGGCCCTGATTCTGGCGGTTATATTTATTTACCTGGTACTGGCATCGCAGCTCAACAGTTTCCATGATCCCGTGACGATTATGACATCACTGCCGTTATCGCTGATTGGCGCATTTCTGGGGCTGTTGATTTTCAATTCGCCGATTTCGATTATTTCGTTTATCGGGATTATCATGTTGATGGGACTTGTTACCAAGAATGCAATTCTTCTGATAGATTTTATCAAGCAACGGCGTGAAGCCGGTATGGATCGACGCGAGGCGATCCTGGAGGCGGGACCGATCAGGCTCAGGCCGATTATGATGACAGCAATCTCGCTTATTCTGGGTATGACCCCGCTGGCTCTGGCGCTTGGACCCGGCGCCGAGCTGCGTGCACCTATTGCCCGTGCCGTAATAGGCGGCATGATTTCTTCAACTTTCTTGACACTTATCGTAATACCTGTTGTTTATACAATAATTGATGATATACTTAAGTGGCCGGGAAAGATAATTAGAAGGATAAAAGGTTGATGGGTTGCAGAACGTTAAGTTATAAGGAAATAAAAGGGACCAGCAGACTATTTAGAGATTTTCTTTTCGATTTCAAGAAGGTTGCGCCGTACTACTGCGCCGATTTTAAGGACCTGGACAGATTCAAGGCCAAGGCGCCCAAGCTGGCCGAGAATTCCTATGCCCGCGATGAGCTGGCGGATATCCTGACGGATCAGAATACGGACTATGGTTTGGGCAAAAAATCTCTCGATAATGTCGAGCGGCTAAAAGATAAAAAGTCCTGTGTGGTATTTACCGGCCAGCAGGTGGGAATGCTCACAGGGCCGCTTTACACGGTTTACAAGACACTGACAGCAATCAAACTCGCCGATCATCTGGAATCTGAAATCGGAACTCCGGTTATTCCGATATTCTGGCTGGCTGCCGATGATCATGATTTCGAAGAGGTACGCCATTTGCATATCCTCGATCAGAGCGGGAAGCCGGCCAAAATCTATTACGAGCCGGAGACCGATCCCGGGGATGTGCCGATGGGCTTTGTTAAATGCGACAGCGGGATTTCCTCATTCGTCGAACAGGTTCTGGGTATGCTTCCGAAGACCGAATTCACGGATGATATCGAGAAGATGGTACGGGATTCGTATCAGGAAGGAACATTGCTGGTAGATGCTTTTGGCAAGATGCTGGGCAGGATTTTCGAGGGCTCGGGACTGGTGGTTGTTAATCCTGCGGATGTGCGGATAAAGCAGCTTGCCGCCCCGATTTATGCCCGCGAGATCGAGGAATATGAATCCTCGAATCAGATAATTTCTGCGGCTAACACAGAACTCGACAGCCTGGGCTATCATCTCCAGGTGCATCACAAGGAAGACTATCTTAACCTGTTCTATTATACCGGGAAGCGAGCCCGCATCGGACATAACGGGGGCGGTTATTTCATAGACGGGGTGGACAGAAATTACAGCAAAGAGGATCTGGTTGACACGGTTAAGCAGGCCCCGGTATTTTTCTCGCCCAATGTGCTCATGCGGCCGGTTACACAGGATTACCTTTTCCCGACTCTGGCATACATAGCGGGGCCGGCGGAGGACGCCTATTTTGCACAGATTAAGGATTTGCACAGTCATTTTGATGTGGAATGTCCGATCGTATTTCCGAGAATTTCCGCTACTATACTGGATAAGCATGCCACCAAGACGATAGATAAATACGATCTGAAGCTGGCTGATCTGATGGATGATAAATCGATGCAGGCGGCGATTACGGAGCTGGTCGAAGAACAGGTGCCGGATGAGGTCATGAAAAAGCTCGATGAGGGACGCGAGGAAATTACCTCGAAGATTCTTGAATTTGAAGAGTATCTTGAAAATCTGGATGAAGGCGTTAAGAAGACCGTGCAGAAAACCAAAGGCAAGGTCGATTATGAATTGAAATCTCTTCAGGAAAAAATAGTCAAAGCATACAAGAAGAAAAATGATAACATGGTCAAAGCCGTGCAGAAATGCGCCGACTTTATCTTTCCGGAGGCATCGCTTCAGGAACGGCATCTGAATATCCTGACATTCCTCAATAAATACGGCCCCGGTTTTATCGATAAAATTTCAGAAAATCTCAAGCTGGATGCTTACGATCATCAGGTGCTCTGCCTGGAAGATATAGGATACTGACATGAAAATCGGCATCGTATGTTATCCGGTGATCGGCGGATCGGGCGTTGTGGCCACAGAGCTGGGCCTTTATCTTGCACAGAGAGGACATCAGGTACATTTCTTTTCTTATGCTCTGCCTTTTAGATGGGATCCCAATCTTCAGAACCTGTTTTATCATCAAGTGGAAACATCCAACTATCCGCTTTTCAAATATCCTCCTTACACGCTGACACTGGCAGCAAAGATAGCAGATATTGCAGTTAAGGAGGATCTGGACATAGTGCATGCGCATTATGCCATACCGCATGCAATCTGCGGTTATCTGGCCAAGCAGATGATTCCAGAGAAAAATCTGAAGGTTATTACTACATTACATGGCACAGATGTAACTCTGGTGGGCTCCGAAAAATCATTTTGGGATATTACCCGTTTTTCGATCGTCAGCTCGGATGCATCCACCGCCGTATCTGAACATCTAAAGAAGGAAGTCTGCAACACATTTAATATCTGCAATGATATTGAGGTTATATATAATTTCATCGATCCGGCGAAATACAAGCCCTGTGACCCCTGCGATTTGCGCAAAACTTATGCTCCCAACGGCGAGAAGCTTTTAATCCACATGTCGAATTTCAGGTCGTTGAAGAGAATTCCGGATGTTATCGATACTTTTGCAAAGATTCACAAGAAAATCAAAACCAGGATTATACTGATCGGGGAGGGGCCGGATACGGCCACCGCTACTCAGATGGCTGAGAATTACGGCATCTCCGATGATATTATCTTTCTGGGCAGCCGTCAGGATGTCGCCAGCATACTATCTGCGGGTCATCTATTCCTGCTGCCGTCCGAACATGAATCCTTCGGACTTGCGGCAATGGAGGCATTATGCTGCGGCGTGCCCGCAATCGGCACCGATTCGACCGGCCTGCCGGAATTGATAGACCATGGCAAGTCCGGATTTTTGTGTAAGCTGGGCGACACAGATGATATGGCCGAGAAGGCGGTGGAGCTTTTGTCGGATGAGGATATGTGGGAGTCGTATTCGAAACATGCCCGCAAAACAGTCTCGGAAAAATTCAATTATGAAAAAATAGTGGCTCAATACGAAAACATGTATGATAAGGTGTTGAATCGATGAGCGATACTAAGCTTGACGTTCTGGCATTCGCGGCGCATTGCGACGATATCGAGATAACATCCGGCGGGCTTTTGATAAAGCTGGTCGACTTGGGATATAAGGTCGGCGCCTGTGATTTGACCGCCGGGGAGATGGGCACCAAGGGCACGAAAGAGGACCGCTTGAATGAATCTCAATGTGCGGCCAGAGTCATGGGCCTGAGTGCAAGAGAAAATCTGGAATTTCCAGATGCACAGCTTGAGTTCAAGCGCGATTATTATCTGAAGATGGCAGAGGTAATCAGGAAATATCAGCCCCATCTGGTAATTCTGCCGCATTGGGAACAGCGCCATCCCGACCACAGAATCTGTTCCTATCTGGGGCAGGATGCCTGCTATTTCTCGGGATTGAAAAAGCTCGATCTTCCGGGCGAGCCGCACCGGCCGCATAAGATACTATTTGCCACCTATTACCGTACAACTTCAACACCGACTTTTTATGTCGATATCTCGAAGCAGTTCGAGCGCAAAATAGAAGCTGTGAGATGCTATAAATCGCAGTTCGACAATACCCCTGAATCGAAGCAGATCTTCCATCCCGGCACAGATGTCTTCGATTATATCAAAACCCGCGATCATAATCAGGGATTAACTATCCGCACTGAATACGCCGAGGCCTATATCCAGAAAGAGCCGATGCAGATCGACGATCCGATGAACTTGAAAGTCCGTTCGGTATGATCTCTTTACTCCCCATTTCTGAATGATTTCTCTGATGCCAACCTGGTCCTAATCCACAGTTCTTTTTCCTCGGGAGGCTCGAAGCCCCCGCCACGGATGCCGCCCGGGCGCATACCGTGTCCGCCGCCGCGCATGCCGCCGCTACGACCACCCATGGCAGCCATCCTCTCGCGCATTTCTTCACGATCAGGCATACCGCCCCATTGTGCGCCTATATCGAACTGATTCTCCGGATCGAGCTTAATCCCATAGAACTTATCACTGTAAATTTCCAGCGGGACTTTGGCTTCGTATATATGGAACCCGTCAGTGAAGCCATATTTGACTTCTATGCCGTCACTTCCGCTTTGATCTATCGGCACAACCTGTTCGGCTTTATTATCGACAACTTCAAGACTGACCGGCCGGGCCTCCATCATTCCTTCCAGTCGTTCTTTTTGCTGAGGAGGGAGATCTTCAAGTCTTTTCCTGACAGATTCGGGAAGATCGGCTTTGATCTTATCCATATCAGGCCCGCCGTTGTATTTTAAACCGAAGACTTTATCCTTTCCGCCATCATGATCGATCCACAGGATAATGCTCTGCATACGAATCGTGCGCGCCCATTCAGGATTGGTAAAGCGTAACAGGAGATAGAGATTATCGCTATCGTTGCTAATCGCGAAGCCGAGTTCCTCGTCCTCATAAAAATTGACCGGAATTTCCGACCAGTCGCCGTTAATGCCGTCAATCGTAATTGAGTTATCTATCCAGACACTTTCGGCGCTCTCGGAATTGCAGCTTATGAACAGAAGCATAAACAGGAATATAAAGATTGCAGAAGTTCGCATAATATTCTCTCCCTCCGAATATTTATCTCATTCTCGATAAAACAGACACCGGATTAGACAGAAAACTTGCATGAAAAATTCAGTTCAGAGGGGGGAACTATGTTAGGACAATGGCATTCAATAGATTTGACTTCTAAGCCAGAATGAATATATTCAGTTTTCGGAAGAGGATGGGGTCTGGTGGCCCCCGCGGGCTTCAAACCCGTTGGCTGCCCCAAAAGGCAGCGGAGGGTTCGATTCCTTCCCCTTCCGCTTTTATTTTTGGCAGTTAATACTTGTGTGCGGCATATAAGCTTAATATATTTTGCCCAACTATGGAAAAAGCAGAGATCAAAACATTCAAGGATATTCCCCAGGTCGAAAAAGTTCTCGGATACGAGGAGCTTTCCGAATATATCAAGAAATATTCAAGACCGCTTGTCACGATCGTAGTAAGAAAAGCTGTGGAGAATTTGCGTAGTCAAATCAAGGACGGCAAATCCTCCGACACCCAAAGCTTTCTCAAATCGATTACCAGAGAGCTGGATAAAATCCGCTTCGAGTTAACCAATAAAGTAGTTAATGCTACCGGTATTGTAGTGCATACCAATCTGGGACGTGCGCCTCTGGGCGAGGTTGCGCTTGAGCGTCTGGAGGAGAAAGTCTCGGGCTATTCCTCGCTTGAATTCGATGTCTTAAAGGGCGGGCGCGGGAGCCGTGGATCGTATCTGTTCGAGCTTCTCTCGGCTATGACCGGCGCCGAGGCAGGGATAGCAGTTAATAATAACGCCGCTGCTGTTATGCTGATCCTGAATACATTCGGGCTGAATAAAAAGTGTATTGTCTCGCGCGGAGAGCAGGTGCAAATCGGGGGCGGATTTAGAATGCCCGAGGTGGCCACCAGAAGCGGCGTTGATCTGATTGAGGTCGGTACCACAAATCGGACGGTTATCGATGATTATTGTGACGCTGTCGATGACGACACCTCGATTCTTTTCAAGGTACATCTTTCAAATTTCAAGCTGGTCGGCTTTACCGAGGAGACCTCACTTAAGGAGCTGGTTGAGCTCGGCAAGGAGAAAAATCTGACTGTGGTTCATGATCTCGGTTCGGGCGCATTTGTGGATACATCAGAATTCGGCTTAACCCGTGAACCGACAATACAGGACTCGCTTGCGGCGGGCGCAGATCTTGTCTGCTTTTCAGGAGATAAACTTTTGGGCGGACCGCAGGCCGGGATAATTCTCGGCAAAAAGGATAAGGTAGCTGCGGTCAAGAAAAATCCGCTTTACCGCACAGTGCGGCTCGATAAAATGGTGATAGCTATTCTGGAAGAGCTGATCCTGAGCTATATGAAATCTGATTTTGAGAATATTCCGGCGATTGCGCTTCTATCTTCAAATATTAATGATCTCAAAAAGCGGGCGGAAAAGATTCAGTCTGGATTGAAGGATTCAGGCTCCGAGATCGAGATAATCGAGACAGAGGCTTTTGCAGGAGGGGGCTCGCTTCCCGAGGAATCATTCCCGTCAATTGGAATCGCCATAACTGATTCTAAGGTGAATCAACTGGCCAAACGTTTGCGCATGAACGATCCACCGATCATCGGCCGAATTCAGGACGACAAGCTCGTATTGGATGTCCGCACCATATTTCCGAATGAGGATCAAATCGTAATCGAGGCACTAACGAGGGCTCTGGGATAGATGATTTATACTCTGGCAACAGCGGGGCATATAGATCACGGCAAATCGACTCTGGTCAAAGCATTGACCGGCATCAATCCCGACCGCCTGCCCGAGGAGCTGGAGAGGGAGATGACAATCGATCTGGGATTTGCCTGGTTCAGCCTTGATGATGAGAACGAAATCGGTATTGTCGATGTCCCCGGTCATGAGCGCTTTATACGGAATATGATATCGGGTGTGGGCGGTATCGATTATGTACTTTTTATCGTAGCTGCCGATGATGGCTGGATGCCTCAGTCGCAGGAACATATGGAGATACTCGATTTTCTGGGGCATAAGCACGGCGCAATCGTGATAACCAAAACTGATCTGGTAAAAGAGGACTGGCTGGAACTGGTCGAGGAGGATATAGGGACCAAAGTTCAGGGTACATTTCTCGAAAACGCTCCGATTTTCAAATTCTCCTCCAAAGGGGCGGCAGGGCTGGATAAAATTATGGATCATCTCAGGGAAGTTCTACCCGGCCTGCCGGAGAGATATAATCCGCAAAAGCCCCGCCTGTATATAGACCGCGTATTTTCATTAACCGGTATCGGCACTGTGGTAACCGGTACTATGCGTGATGGCAGTTTCAGGATCGGGGATGAGGTTCGGATTATCTCATCCGGAAGGACAGCCCGTATCAAATCTATCCAGACATTCAAGCAGCAGAGAGAGGTTTCATTTCAGGGTGCTCGCACCGCGCTTTCACTGACAGGCATATCCAAAGACGAGATTGCGCGCGGTGATTGTTTGACCTCTCCCGATGAATGGCAGGGCACACATGATGTAGCCTTACGGGCGAAACAGTCCGACCTCAATCGCATACCGCTGACTCATAATCGTAAGGTCACGCTGTTAATCGGGACGACCGAAATCGAGTCGAAGGCGTGGATTTTCAAGGATGATGATTTTGCCCAAAATGATACAGGCGTAGTTATCTTCGGATTCGAGGATAATGTCATGGCACGTCTGGGCGATAAGGTGATTCTGCGTTATCCCACCCCGGATGTCCTGGTGGGCGGGGGAGAGGTTACCGATGTTGATCTGGAGAGATTTATCCGTCGTAACAAAGGTCTTCGCAAATTCTACTTTGAACGCAATCTCGACTCCATTGAGGATTTGATAATGTCGGAATTGCGCAAATACAAAACCCGTGAAGCCGGCAGAATTCTGGAAGCCTCCAATTTCAGAAGGGAAGATATTAACGCTGCGGTTAACGACCTGATTCAAAACGGCGATGTCGAGAAGTATGGGAATTATCTTATAACCACTGAATACAAAACCAGCTTGTTTGAACGGGTGGTTGAATATCTCAAGAAGTTTCATGCCGACCATCCCAGCCGCAAAGGTGTCTCGAAAAGCGAATTGGTCTCGAAGCTTAAGCTGGAGCAGTCGGTGATCGATTTTGCAGTCAGGCAGCTTCAGACCGAGGGCAAGATTAAAGTTGAAGACAAACTTCTCTCTATGGCCGAGCATGAAACCAGCCTCAAGCCTCAGCAGCAGAAAGTCCGTCAGGATATTCTGGAGAAGCTGGCGGTTCTGGATTTGATGACTCCGACGCGCAAGGAGGTCGAAAGAAATATGCATCCGATTCGCGAGGTCTTAAACTACCTGGTGCAGTCGGGGGAGGTTGTCGAGCTTTCCGGCGGAATACTTTTCAGGCATGAGGATTTCGAAAAGATCAAAAATACTATAAAAGATTTAATCAAGAAAAATGGTTCTTTGGAAGTTAAAGATATAAAAAATGCCCTGGGGCTGACCCGCAAGTACACTATTCCAATTCTCGAATATCTCGATCAAACGGGATTCACACGCCGCGAGGGCGATAAACGTGTTCTAAATGACTAAATCTCGCATAAAGGAAAATCTGCTTTTTCATAATGGCCGAATCTATACCCAGGCTCCTGAAAAGCCATTCTGCCAGGCTTTGGGAATTATTGACGGCAAGATTGCCTGGATGGGTATGGACGATGATCTTTACCAGCTTCCACCCGATAAATTCAAGATCATAAATCTGCATGGCAGAATAGTTCTGCCGTCATTCTTCGAAGCCCACATGCACTTCGCATTCTGGGCCTGGTCTTTAGGCCATATCGATTTGTCGGAATGCTGGTCTTATGATGAGACTTTGAGGACTATCCGAAAATCGATGCGCAGGCTAAAGCGCGGTGAATGGCTTGTCGGCAGGGGCTGGTTCAGGGACGGCTGG
>WJIM01000349.1 GCA_014730285.1 Candidatus Zixiibacteriota bacterium | reverse complement strand
GAAGTCCCAGGACCATGATGTGGGACTATTGGTAGATAGATCGGTGAACTGGACTGCAAGTGGATAATCCCCTGAAGTCGGTGAACCGCTGAAATCGGCCACAGGCGGATTTTGCGGAGGCTCAGAGACGGTTATATAGTCCACCTTGGTCTCGGTATCTGATCCATAGGCATTCGTAGCTGTCAGCGATACCGTATAGGTCCCCGCGCTCTGATAAGTATAACTCGGATTCTGAGCAGTCGAAGTACCCACACCATCGCCAAAGTCCCAGCTCCATGAGGTGGGGCTGTTGTTTGAAAGGTCGGTGAACTGCACCGTCAACGGGTAATCACCTGACGTTGGAGAGCCAATGAAATCGGCCACAGGCGGATTGGTGCTTGAGCTATAAGCTATATACATCTGGTCAACATATACTGGATCCAGTGAATTCCCGCCCCAACTTCTCTGGTTATCCAGAACGCGGATATAGACAGTTCCGGTTATGGCAGGCAGTGAAGCTGAATATACCTGTTCAGTAGCGCTGGCTACAGTTACCAGGTTATAATAATTGACATCATCGGTGGAATAAGCAAAAACAAAATCATCACCGTCAGTATTGCCGGGGCGATAAGCTTCAAGGTAGAAAGTTGCGCCGTCAGACGCATCTATATTGAAGTTCCACTTATGTTCGAGATAACTGTAGGTTTTGCGAGGGTGTCCCGTATACAGAATCTCGGTTATGGTTTCATATACATTATCGCTTGTATACGTATCCAGGTAACTGCCCGAGACTGTACCATAAATCGGAATATCCGAAAGCGGGTAAGCCTGGGTGACCTGCGATTCGGTTACCGTAATATAATCGGTCTTGATTACCTGATCCGATCCGCAGGAATTAGTCGCCGTCAGGGTAACGGTGTAGGTACCGGTATTATTATATGTATATGACGGATTCTGCTGAGTTGATGTGCCCGCGCCGTCACCGAAGTCCCAGCTCCATGAAGTTGGATTTCCGGTTGACTGATCCGTAAAGTTAACTGTCAAAGGAGCATTACCCGAGGTCGGTGTGCCAGTAAAGTCGGCAACAGGCGCAACACATGGATCGACGGTGATATAGTCAACCTTCTGCTCGACGTCTGAACCGCAGGCATTCGAAGCAGTAAGCGTAACCGTGTAAGTACCTTCGCTGTTATAGGTATAGCTCGGATTTTGCTGAGTGGATGTGCCTGCTCCATCGCCGAAATCCCATGACCAACCGGTAGCATCTGCCGAAAGATCAGTGAAATTTACTGTCAACGGTGCAGTGCCGGTGGTTGGGCTGCCCTCAAAATTCGCGGTCGGGGTACCGTTTACGGTTATATAACCGTTTTTGGTCTGAGTGTCGTTGCAGCCCTGAGTGCTGCTTGAGACAGTCAGGCTGACATTATAAGTACCCGGGCTGTTGTAAGTATAGCTGGGATTCTGCGCAGTCGACGTTCCAACGCCGTCACCGAAATCCCATGACCAGCCGTCAATATTCGTACCGGTTGACAGGTCGCTGAAGTTCACCGTAAGGGATGCACACCCCGAGGTCGGCGATCCCGAGAAATCCGCGGCCAGATCGCATCCTCCGCCCGCGGCATCAAGACACTTACGGGCGTCAACGATTCCCACACCAACGTATTTTGTTTGATTATATGATTTAGTATTGGCAGCATCAGTAATGATTGCGAATTTATCCGGACCTGAGAGGCCTGGATTATATGATTCCAGCAAGGCCGCAACGCCTACCACATGCGGGCAGGACATCGATGTACCGTCAAGCGGAGCCACATAATCGTCCGCAGGAGCGGCCGGATCTGTGATTGTGCTGAGAATCTCGACACCGGGTGCGGCTATATCGACCCATGTTCCATAATTCGAGAAGCTGGCCGGATTGCCGCTTTGATCGGTTGCGCCAACATCGAGACAGTCTGTTCTGGTACCCAGATAGCTGGGATCGTTGGCATCGTTGTTACCGGCAGCCGAAATTACCATCACATCCTGCGCCAGCAGATAATCTGTTGCTGATGAAATTCCGCCGGAATTAGAGTTTCCAAAGGAACAGTTGATTGCGGCAACATTCCATCCGGATATTTTCAGCTCAGCCATGTAGTACATGGCCTCAGCGACATAGTCCATGACCACGACACCAGTGGCGCCGTAAAATGAGTAGTCTAATACATAGCCGACTCGGCAGGGTACAACCTTAATACCATTACCGCCGCCGGAATATGTACCGTCGCCATAACCGCCGGCAACACCTGCGACCGCATAACCGTTATTTGTGATGGCGCCGATAGTGCCGGAAACGTGGGTACCATGTCCCTCGCCGTCCCAGGGATCGTTATCTGCGCCGCCGCAGTCGAGATCGATACAATTATATGTATACCAGTCGGTGCGTTCAACGAAGTCCCAGCCGATGACATCGTCGGTATAGCCATTGCCGTCATCATCAACCCCATTGCCGGGAGTTTCGTTGGTATTTACCCAGATATTGCCGTTGGTACTTGCATCGGAGGGTCCGGGAGGATTGCTTCCACCCAGATCGCCGTGATCGTATTTGGCGCCCATATCGAGGACTCCCACCAATACCGTATTATCGCCGGCCTCCTTATCCCATCCGTTGTCGGCATTGATTCCATAGGTGTCCCAGTAATGCCACTGGTCGTAGGCATATCCGTCGGGCGGGTTTACATAATAGGGATCATTGGGAGTGGCGGTAAGAGTATGAACTCCGATTGGCTCAACTCTTTCCACATCAGGAAGAGCTTCATAATCGGCCATTGCCTCTTCCAATGTACCGCTTTGAATATAAACTTTGTAGTGCCGGGAAAGATCCTGTGCCTCGGCGCTTAAAGATATACTGTTGCGGTCGGAACCGGGAAATTGCGGCCTGAGTTGCTCGACACCGTATTTCGCAGCCAGTCCCTCAAATCCGGAAAGGTTTGAAAGAGCTACCGATCTGCTCATATCTTTGCCGTGATCAACTGCGACATTGTCTTTCAGGACAACAACGAAGCGATCAGGAACAAATCCCAGGAATCCCGGGCTGTCGACATACTTGGATTGATCCGTTTCCAGATAATCCAGAGCGAGTACTGTGCCGGGCAGTATAAATCCCAGCAACAGTAGGGCGGTAATCAACTTTTTCATAAGTTTCTCCTCCTCTGCAGAAAAAGTTAATGAGTAATACTGCTGTATATTTTAATACCTATTGCCGAGCAGATAATTTTTTTCGTCCTTAAGGCAGGGATCGAATCTAATATACGAATTTTTGAATTAAACGCAAGTTTAGACCCCAGTATGATGGAGCGTTATGACCGGCAATATTGGAATGTCGACTGCTCCCTAATGTTATGTCTTAAATAGGTCTAATTAACATCTCAATGGCGGGTAATAAATATGCAAAATTACTTCAATTCATTTCTAAGAATCTCGAAGAATTTGTCTTTTGCATGCCGTTCCAGCCAGGGATAGTGGCCGCATTTCGGCAGTAGATGAAATCCAATCTCCGAAATGCATTCTTCCAGGAATGGTTTGATTCCCTCAATCGGATGCGGGTCGTAATCGCCGTGGATAACCACCGTGGGAATGTTAATTCTGGAAAATTCATTTTTCAGGTGTCCCGGCTTATCGCGATATTCTATAAACTCAGGCCATACCTTCTGAAAGATATTATGCTGTACCTCCAGAGTCTCATCCTCGACGTCAATTGGATCATATTTGTCGGTGCCGGAAAACAGGCTGCCCCATTCGGCAAACAGCTTCCCTCTTTCCTTCGGTCCTGCATTTAGAAGAGCCGCTTTGATTTCATCCAGACGGCCACGCGTCTTCTCGTCAAGCCGTTCAAGCCTGACCGCCTCGATCTTTGCCGAGTTTTTAGCATCGAAGACCGCGCTGCCCACAAGAATCAGTTTGTTGACAAGCTTCGGATATCTGGAGGCCAGAAACAGAACCAGCACGGCGCCCCATGATGAGCCGATTAAGGTTACAGTATCATCAGTATATTTGTTGAGCTGGTGCTTTAATTCCTCCACCTGTTCGTGAATTGAATCTTTGGTCTGCAACGGTTCCAAAACTCCCATATCTTTCGAAAGCTCACGTGCAACCGGTGCCATATAGCCAGGAGCGCCAGGGCCGCCATGAAGAACCGCCGCCTTGAAAGGTGGAGAGCCGTATTTCCTGACAGATGAAGCAATGCTCATCAAAAAAATCCTGTTTTCTTGTTTTAAATAAATTTGTATAAAGTATGATATGGATTTTTCGATGATTTGGAAGTGGAATTGTCAGGAATCCTGGAATTTAGTTTTCGCTGTATTATCAGG
>WJIM01000348.1 GCA_014730285.1 Candidatus Zixiibacteriota bacterium | reverse complement strand
TGCCGGCAGGGCAAATATCGAAAGCAGGTCCCAGTCGCGCGGCGCGCCCAGAACCGGATCTATCATAAAGCTGATTAAAAAGGCCGGCACCGCCGCCCAGAGAAAAAATCGAAGATTTTCTGACTGCCTGTATACTGAAGGTATGAATAGATAAGCCAGCGCCATGAATCCCACTACTGGCCCTGCGATAAAAAGGATATTTATAATATCAGCAAAATGCACTGGCGAAAACAGGAAATAATTAGTTGAGTCGTTGGGAATCAGCGGCAGTGTGGTCTGGATTCCGGACCGTGCGGTGAATGTGCCCCCGATATATATTGCAATTATATAAATGGCAGAGAACAGAAATATGAAAATGCGTGGAAGAAGATTATATCTTTGATTGATCAGCCAGATCAATGACGGCACAAATGCCAGAAACCAGACATGCCAGAAAAGGCCGACTGCAAGTATTCCGGCTGGAATCAGAATAGCGGATTTGTATTTCAATGATTCTATTACCGAATGAAGATAGATGGCAAGCCAGGCCAGAAGAATCGGGTAAGTTTCGACATATCCTGAGAAGATAATGCTGATTCCAGAAAAGAAGATTATCAGAAACAGCCATAGTCTCACTCGGTAGTCATCTATCAGGAGGCAGAGTATTTTATAAAGAGAATACGTGTAGATTACGCCGCAGATGATCGATAACGCGGCCATAAGGTTCGCGGCCTGGGCATTAGTTTCGATTGCAAACAGCTCGGCCAAAAGACCTATAAGCTGGCTGTAGCCGAATGCGGTCGAGGAGATCGGGATACCATCGACAATATTTCCGAGTATCAGGTTACCGTCACCGAGGATGTAGCTATGGCTCCTGATTAAATAGAAAAATGCGGCCGGGATGATTATCCAGAGGGCCGCTTTCAGGGCCTTTGGAAAAGCCGCCATTTTCATCATCAGGGCCTGCCATACCCTTGATTTCACCTCCCAGATAATTGCGCTCAACCGAGGAATGATGGTGAATAGTATTGCGAATGCAAGAAATATAATATTGATCGGATAGAGGACATCTAACGGCATTACTGACCAGTTCCAGTATGCGGGATAGAGCCATGAGACGATATAAACAGCGGAGATTGCCAGGATTATTATGCGGATGAGTGTTTGCATGTTTGCAAAGGCGTCAAATCCCGGAAGGATTTGACCTACGTCTATTCCGATTAAAAATTATCGCCGGGAAAGGATTCCCGACGAGCACTTAAATCTATTATAATCGATCTCTCCCATCTACAAATCGCGTCCGCAGCATTTTTTGTATTTCTTGCCGGAGCCGCAGGGGCATGGATCGTTACGGCCGATCTTTTTATCTTTGCGCTTGAAGGGCTGCTTTTTGCCCTGCTGAGGCGAGTCATCCTCGACCGCTTTGCCCTGAGCCTGCGCCGCTCCCCCCTCGGGCGCCCGGAATCCGAGCGATTCCTTTTTGTCGTGACGCGCCTTTGCGGCCGCACGTGATTCGCGTTCGCGGCGTGAGACCTCGCTCTGGTCGGCCGGACGCATCCAGTAGCAGAAGCGTACCGCCTCGCGGTCGATCTGATCCAGAAGCTCGGTGAACATGCGGAATGCCTCCCGTTTATACTCGATTAAAGGATCCTTCTGGGCATAGGAACGCAGGCCGATTCCGGTGCGGAGCTGATCCATCTCGTACAGGTGATCTTTCCACTTTTCAGTCACGGTGGAGAGAAAGGCCATCTTTTCGATTTTGCGCATCACATCGGAGCCCAATACCTCTTCCTTCTGCTTATAAACCTTGAAGGCAAGCTCTTTGACTTTATCGACCAAATCCTCATGTTCGATCTGCATAACATCGATATCTTTGGTTTCCAGCGGCGCCAGGAACATCTTATGGGTCTCTGTAGAAAGGCCGGAGAGATCCCATGTTGCCGGATCCTCCTCGGGCGGGGCATGATTGACGACCATACTTTCTGCAACTTCAGCTATCTTCTCCCTGACCTCCTCCTGGATATCATCAGTCATAATATATTCCTGCCTGCGGTCGTAGATAACCTCGCGCTGAATATTCATAACATCATCATAATCGAGCAGCTTCTTACGTACCGCATAGTTCTGCCCCTCGACCGACTTCTGGGCTTTTTCTATAGATTTGGTGATACGCTTGTGCTCTATCGCCTCGCCCTCTTTAAGGCCGAGCATATCAAGCACGCGGGATATCCGATCCACTCCAAAAAGCCGCATCAGGTCGTCCTCAAGAGAGAGGAAGAACCGTGATGATCCCGGGTCGCCCTGCCGTCCGGCACGTCCACGAAGCTGACGGTCGATACGTCTGGCCTCATGACGTTCAGTGCCGATGATGTGCAGGCCGCAGACCGGGGTTTCATCGCATTTATATTTTTCCAGATGGGGACAGACCTCGCCGTATTCGGGAGTTTCGATCAGGGCACAATTCTTATGCTTGAGGACCTTTTCACCCAGCTTGATATCGGTTCCTCGACCGGCCATGTTGGTGGCAATCGTAACCGCACCCTGACGACCGGCAAACTGCACGATTTCGGCCTCACGCTGATGCTGTTTGGCGTTTAATATCTCGTGCTTGATGCCCTTGCGCTTGAGCATACGGGAGATTGTCTCAGAGACATCGACACTTACCGTACCCACCAGAATCGGCCTTCCTATATCGCGGAAATATTCGATCTCATTCAAAATGGCTTTGTATTTTTCCTTCTTTGTACGGTAAATCTGGTCAGGGGCATCGATTCTTTTCACCGGCTTATTGGTCGGAATCACGACAACATCAAGCTTATAAATATCCCAGAACTCGCCTGACTCAGTTTCGGCCGTACCTGTCATACCAGCCAGCTTGTAATACATGCGGAAATAATTCTGCAAGGTGACTGTAGCAACCGTCTGCGTCTCGCCCTCGATCTTGACTTTTTCTTTGGCTTCGATAGCCTGGTGCAAACCGTCGGAGAAGCGCCGTCCCGGCATCAAACGTCCGGTGAATTCATCGACAATGAGAACCTTACCGTCCTGCACGACATACTCGACATCTTTTTCAAACAGGCTGTAGGCCTTCAGAAGCTGGGTTATAGAATGCAGTTTCTGGGATTTTTCGATATGTTGTTTATAGAGCCTGTCCTT
>WJIM01000347.1 GCA_014730285.1 Candidatus Zixiibacteriota bacterium | reverse complement strand
TCATCCAATTGGCCAGGATGCTGTTAATGCTGTCTACCCCTCCCCTATGCAGGATATGCTGCCCAAATATAATACAAAGACAGATCAGATGCTCAAAGCTCTTGCGGCGTCTGATTTCGAAACAGCCGCTGAATTCTGGTCAAAAAGTCCCGGCAGTGATCCGGTTGAGATGCTGAGGCAGTGGTGGGGTTCATACGACAGTCTGGGACAGGTTCGAAATCACGTTATCCTGGGTACCAAAATGGGCGACGGCGCTCATACTTACTGCCGGGTGAATTTCGAGGACGGAACGGTTAATCTTATGTTCGGATGGATGCAGGGCTATTGCCAGGGTGTTATGGACGGTAAGAAGCTGGTTAAGTCGATGCATCCGGCGGCAAAAGATCGGTTCGTATCCTACAGCCTGATCGAAGGGAGCATTTTGAACGCGATATTCATGCGTGATAACAGCCTGGTCATCAGAAGCGATAAGAAAAGCATTACCGCCCAGAGAAAATAGAACTATATCCTCAGGCAACCTGGCTTTTCCAATCCATATACGAGTGCAATATATCCGATATGAGCTAAAAAAAATGCTCCGCCTTTAAACAAAGCGGAGCATTTCTATTCATAAAGATATATTGCTTATTTAAGCAGGATCATCTTGCGAGTCTGGCTGAATCTGTCATCAACTCGCGCCTTGTAGAAGTAGATACCGGAGGCGACCTCATTGCCATGATCGTCGCGAGAATCCCACTTCACATTGACCGTTCCGGCATCGGAATAGCCGCTGAACTGGCGCACCAACTGTCCCCTGATATTATAGATATCCAGGGACCAGTCACCCGCTTCCGGAAGCGATAACATTATTTCCGTCTCCGGATTAAATGGATTGGGATAATTCTGGCTCAATGCAAACTCGGTCGGGACCTCAACCTTGCTCAGGATTATATCGAGCTGACTGCCCTCATAATCGGAGGCTTCGGCTGAAACAAGCTGGAGGCCTTCGGGAGCCTTGATGTTCACGATTTCATTTTCTCCGGCCGGTATTTTATGCTGGTCGAAGCTGTAGATCAGGACATTCAGCTTATTCTCAACCACATCAGACATAATCGATAAGCTGCTTATATCCTCAGCCAATTCGACCTCGAATTCACCGGCGGCATTGTCAACATCGAATGACAGACGCAGTGCGCCCATATCGGTGTCGGCGCTGGTTCGGATGTTGTAGCCCTCATCCTTTGCCTGCATTGTTATCAAAGTCTCTTCGGAATAAGGCGACAGTTTTGGAACAGCCACTGCATCTCCGCTCATCACCCTGATCAGGTACACCAGGTCGCCAACCGTTAGTGTCTTGCCATCGGCATTAACATCTGAAGCGGCTACCTGACCGTACATGCTGATCGTAAAGACACCGGGACCGTAGATGAAGTAGTTCGTATAGAGAACCGCATCGCCGACTTCATTCGGAATCTCATTCATATTGATATCCCCGCGAAGGTCGATGGAATCGGGATGGCAGATTGCTATGTAGCCGTCAAAGAACTGGATACATCTAATAGGTACTGTCTTATCCCCGATCACACAATCATCAGTCGCACCGGTACCGAAGATCCTCTCGCTTTCCGGGAAGTTCACATCATCGAATTCATCCCATCTGATTCCGCCGTACGGATCGTAAATCCTCTTGTCGATATAGACCGTATCCCCCATATCATTGGCAAACATGTTGTTGCCGCAATCCATCCAGAAGAATTGCAGAGGATATGCCTGACCGCCAAAATCACGGTTATCGGTCACATAGAACTTCAGGTATGAAAGCACGCCGTTGGGATCCAAGGCCGATTGATCAGGATGTGCCGGGCCGTTGTTCACATCGGCGATACCGACAATCAGTATCATACCGCTGGGACAGTTATCGCCGCAGTTTCCAAACGGTCCGGTTCTGAAGGTGAAGTATTCCCAGTCGGCAATAGCCTCGCCCTGCAGAGCCTCCACGAATGTAAAGGCCGTGGGGTCGTATGTTATCAGAAGTTCAAAACCGCCTATTGACGATGTGTAATTGCTGATCATTATCGGAGCAAGAGTGTAGGTGCTGTTAAAGACGCATGCCGTATCGCCCAGGGCGACATCGATACATGTTATCGAATCACAGCTCTCATACACAACCACATTGACATCTATAGTTGCCAGGTCAACCGCCCCGCAGGGATCGCTGACCTCGTACACAAACTCATAGGAGGAATCGACGACATCCGGAGTGAAGCAGGTTCTTCCGGTACTCTGGTTAAATGTACCTGGGCCCTGAATCTTGGATATAGTCAATTCGCCGGTCGAATGATCCGGGTCGCTGATCGTGAATCCGTTAAAGCATCTTTCCGCCGGATCGGCATCGGGACAATAGCCAAAGAAAAATTCATTCTGATTGGCGGATATTGTCGGGGGCTGGTTTTCGGTCACGGTAACCGTAACGGTGCCCTCGTCGAATTCGGTGCAGTTGTCATAAACGCGTATCGTGAAGTTGAATGTTCCCGCTGTACCCGGATTAAAGCAGACCTCGCCGGTTTGCTGATCTATCGTAGCACCGGCCGGAGCCGAGGGCATCTCGAAATATAGATCATCCGATGGCAGATCGGGATCGCTGGCCGAATTATCGAAACAGATTTGATCGTCGGCGTCGCAAACAAATGTGTCGATATCCTCGGCAACTGCTATAGTCGGGGCGCTGTTTATAACGAACTCGACTTCGAATGAAGCCTCGCAGAATTCATCACAGGAATCAGTGCAGGTGACAGTCACCGATATAATCTCGTCACCCTGTGGAGTATAACACCAATTGCCCGCATCCAGTGTACCCGGGCCTGAAGATATCACACATTCATCAAGGTTATCCTCGGCGTCGGCAGCCGAGACCGGAAGGCAAACTTCCGCCGGTGCGCACTGGAAGATCGTTGTGTCATTCGGCACATTGCAGAGCGGAGCAGTATTATCCTCCACGGTTATGGTCTGCACGCATTGTGAAGAGTTGCCGCAGGCATCGGTCGATACCCATGTGCGCGTTATAACACCGGCATCTGTAACATCGCTGTAAGTGATAGTCGTAAGCGAGTCACAGTTATCTGTAGCTGAAGCGTTACCTGTATTTGACGGGTCTGTTGAACCGTTACAGGCAACCGTAATATCCGGAGGACATATAATCTCCGGAGCAATTGTATCATCAATTATTATGATTTGCGCACATTCGGCATAATTGCCGGACGCGTCGGTCGCTCTGTAGGTTCTGGTAATTGTCTCGGGACAACTGTTATTATCCGAAATATCCCCTATATGAGTCACAGCCGGATTTGGATCACAGTCATCGGAAACTGTTACCGAGCCGATATCGACAGCCGGAATATCTCCGGGGCACTGCACCGAGACATTATCGGGGCATGCTATTGTCGGCGGTGTTCTATCCTCGAT
>WJIM01000045.1 GCA_014730285.1 Candidatus Zixiibacteriota bacterium | reverse complement strand
CAATCTTTGGATATGGATTGCCTATTACCAGTTCTTTATTCGTCTTCAATGCCACCGCTATGGCATTCAATGTATGGCTTTTGGAGCCGGGAATGTTTAGTAGTTTGCCGGGATCGATCGCTGCTTTTTTCATCACATTCTTTCCATTGGCTCAAGTCCGAGTATTTTCAGTCCCTCGCTCATCACGATACGCACACATCTCATAAGAAGCATGCGCGCATTGGTAAGCGTTGTATCATCTGTTATCACTCTGTGTTTCTGGTAGAAGCTGTTCAGGTTCTGCGAAAGCTCGTACAGATATCCGCATATCACCGCCGGTTCATATTCCTCGGCGGCCAGTTTTAGCTTCTGCGGGAATCGGTACAAAGTCAACATGAGCTGTTTTTCTTCGGGTTCTTTTAAAAGGCTGAAATCTATATCAGAAATGATCTCTTTACCGAATTTCCTTTCAAGGCTGGCAAGTCGCGCATGAGTATATTGTAAATACGGGCCGGTGTTGCCGTCGAAATTAAGCGCATCCTCCCAGCTAAAATTAATATCGTGATTTCGCCTGACTGCCAGGTCGGCATAAATCACAGCGCCCACACCTATATATAAGGCCGCCTTATCGACATCCTCGATATCCGGGTTCTTCTCGAGAATGATCTCCTTTGCAAGCTCCTTGGCACGGTTTATCACATCATTTAAGAAAACGATATTGCCCTCACGAGTCGACATCATCTCCTTGCCGAATTTGATCCATCCAAACTCCACATGATGGCAGCTTTCGTGCCAGTTGAATCCCAGAAGCTCAACTATTTTAAAGAGCTGTTTGAAATGCAGAGCCTGAGCGGAACCGACCACATAAAGCATTTTCGCGAAGTCAAATGTCTCTTTGCGGTATAAAATTGCCGCCAGGTCGCGGGTCAGGTACAAGGTCGCTTCATCCGATTTTTTCAAAAGCGCGGCTCCCAGACCGTATTCTTCAAGATCGACAATAAGGGCATCCTGACTGATTTGGGTCAGCCTTTTCTGCTCTAATAGCTTCAGGGCATCTTCCATTTTGTCGTTATAAAACGACTCGCCGGTGTACTCGTCGATTGTGGCGTTTAGGATGCCGTAGATGCGTTTATATTCCTCAAGACTGTACTGGTAAAATGTTTTCCAGATTTCGGTTGCCTCGGGATCGCCGCGCTCAAGCTTTTTGAATTCCCCACGCGCCTGATCCTCGAGCGAGGAATCATCTTTGGCCTCTTTATGAAAACGAATATAGAGATCGAGCAAGGCAAAAATCGGCTCCTTCTCAAACAACTTTTCAGTGCCGAATTTCTTGTATGCGACAATCAACTTGCCAAACTGTGTGCCCCAGTCGCCCAGATGATTTATGCCGATGCAATTATAGCCCAGTTTTTCGAACAGCCGGTACAGGCAGCTTCCGACCACCGTTGAACGTAGATGTCCCACATGAAACGGCTTGGCGATATTGGGCGAGGATAAATCGATAGTGAGATTGCGTCCCCGGCCCTCATCCGAGGAACTGAACTTCTGCCCCTGATCAAAGATTTCCGCCAGAAGCTTTTTCGATAATATCTGAGGAGAAATTTTTAAATTAAGATACGGCCCCGCCACCTCGGCAGACTCTATACTGCCAAACGGCAGCAAATCCTCTATTTTCGATAATATCTCCTGCGCGATTTTGGGCGGCGGCATACGCATTATTTTTGCCAGAAAAAATGCGGGAAATGCGAAATCGCCGTGCTCTTTGACTTTTGGAAGCTCGATATTGCGCTTTATCACATCTTCCGAGGCATCAACCGCATCTTTTAAAAGCGCCCCTATATCATCCAGTATAAAATCATTCATAACGCTATTTTCTATAATTTAAAATCGTTCTTAAATCAACAAAAACCAATGAATACAGATCAGTAATGGTAAGTTCCCGAGAAGGAGTATTCCGCCGGACCGGTCTTATAAATCTGGTTCTCTTCTTCATCATACTCTATAATAAGCGATCCCAGCTCGAATTTAACCTCAACCTTGTGGTCAAGCCGTCCGGTTTTGATACCCGCTGCAACCGCCGCCGAGGCTCCTGTGCCTGAGGCCATAGTCGGTCCCGCACCTCTCTCCCAGCTTATCATCTCGATTTTTTTGCGATTTATCACTTTCACGAACTCAACATTGGCCCTCTCAGGAAACCTCTTATGCAACTCAAGCTGCGCACCCAGAGAGCGCCAGTCCATCTTCAATGAGTCCATAAACAAGACCGCATGAGGGTTTCCCATCGAAACGGCAGTCACGATATATGAATCCGATCCGATCTTGATCTTTCCATCAACCAACACCGACCCGGATATTTTAACCGGAATCTTTTCGGCCTTAAACTCCGGGCTTCCCATTGCCACCCTTACCCGAAAATCGGATTTCGATGATTTAACAACTGCTCCGGTGATAGAACCAGCCAATGTTTGCACCGGAATCTTTTTCCTGGAAGTGTATCGGTTATCGTGTAAATACCGGATCATACAGCGGAAGCCGTTGCCGCACATCTCAGCCTCGCTGCCGTCAGAATTGAAAATCCGCATCCTGAAATCCGCTTTACGTGAGGGCAACATGAGGATCAGGCCGTCTGCGCCGACACCGGTCAACCGTTCGCAGATTTTGACCGCAAGATTAGACCATTTCAGGCGTGGGAGCTTTCTCACGATCCCATCCACGAAGATAAAGTCGTTGCCCAGGCCGTGCATTTTCGTAAACTGAAGTTTCCTCATATTTTCATCTCGATCCTAAGAGCCAATATTGAAAAATAATAAAGATTCTGCAAGCATAAAAAAAGCCCCGCTAAACGGGGCTTCATAGAAATTTCTCAATTTTATCTTATACCACAACCTCATTCAAAACAGAGGCCAGGCGCCTGATACCCTCGACAATATTATCTTCCGAGGCATGACAGAAGTTTACGCGGAAGCTCTGGTCATTATCATTATGCGGGTAGAACGGCTTGCCGGGCACACATGCCACACCGGCATCGACAGCCTTATCGAAAACTTCACTCGCGCTTATTCCCGCAGGAAGTGTGATCCAGAGGAAGAGCCCGCCCTGCGGACGCGTGAACTTTACATCCCGAGGGAACTCATTGGCCATCGTATTGAGCATAATATCCCGGCGCTTGCGGTATTCCTTCTTTATCAGCTCGATATGGTTGTCGAGGTGTCCGGCCATGATATACTCATAGACCAGATACTGTGTAAAGGTCGTGCTGTGAAGATCAGTCGACTGCTTGACCCGCTCAATCATAGAAGCCACTTCGGGACAGGCCGCTACCCAGCCGATTCTGACACCCGGCGAAATAATCTTGGAGAATGTTCCCAGACTAATTACAGCATTGCCGCCCAGAGTCTTTAAAGACGGTGCGGGATCGCCAGAATAACGAAGTTCGCCATAAGGATTATCATCGATAATCGGAATCTGGTATTTGGCGGCGATGTCCACCAACGCCTCTCTTCTTTTGCCACTCATGGTTATGCCGGAGGGATTCTGGAAATTCGGCACAACATAAATCAGCTTGGGCTTGCATTCCTTGATCTTCTCCTCGGCCATCTCAACGATCATCCCCTCCTCATCCATAGGCACAGTGCAGTAACGTGCATTATAGAAATTGAAGGCGCTAAGTGCACCCAGATATGTGGGCGCTTCGGTCAGGACATAATCGCCCGGATTGATAAAGGCCCTTCCGATCAGATCCAGAGCCTGCTGAGAACCGGTGGTAATCTGAATCGAATCGGAATTGAATTTCATCTCAGGAGTCGAGGCCCGTTCGGCCAGAATCTCCCTGAGCTCCATAATTCCCTGGGTCAGAGAATATTGCAAAGCCTTGGGACCATGTTTCTCAAAGACCTTCTCAGAAGCCGCTTTTAAATGCGTTTCCGGAAAGAGCTCCGCCGCAGGCAGACCGCCCGCGAAATTGATGATCCCGGGTCGTGATGATATCTTTAAAATCTCTCTAATAACATTAGCCTTTATTGCAGACGCTCTGTCCGAAAACGGCCATTTTGTTATCACTTCATTTGAAAATTCCATAGTAGAATCGCTCATATCAAACCTCCGGTTGAAAGATACTATAATTGCCGTATTAGTCAAGAAAACTCGGAAGCTATTTAATGCTCCCATCTGTATGGCAGACTTGAGGCACGCACGATAGAAAACTTACCGAATTTGTCTCGAATATCCTCCACGACATCCCCACTTTTACCCTTTTTTGAAATTGAGCTTTCTTCGAATAATTCGATCTGAGGCGTTTCAACCGCTTCATGTAGTTTGGTTACCCCCACTCCCACCAGACGTACTTTGTTAGAAACAACATCATCAACCGGCAGAAGGGTCAGGGCTGTTTTGTATATCGTATTGACATCATCGGTCATGGAATTAAGCGTGACCTCTCGGGTAATAGTGGAAAAATCAGAGTACCTGATTTTCAGCCTGACGGTCTTGGCCAGAAACTGTGCTTTTTTCAATCTTGCAACAACTTTGTCTGTCAATGTTATCATCAAAGATTTCAGGAAGATCAGATCAGATGTATCCTCATAAAGCGTATGTTCATGAGACATCGATTTTTCATCCTCCATTTCCTCGAAGCTGTGAACAGGCGTATCCGACAGACCGTGAGCCATCTTACTCAGATGCTCTCCATGCAGTCCGAAATTCTGACTGAGTTTCTTTTCGGGATAATCCTTCAAATCGCGTAGTGTATTAATCCCTAATCTCTTGAGCGCTTTCTCGGTTTGAGGACCCACACCCCGAAGCTTCCTTATCTCCATTGGAAAGAACTTTTCTTCCAGCTCATTCATCCAGAGCGTATTCAAACCGTCCGGTTTATTCATATCCGAGGCTGTTTTTGCAAGCAGCTTATTTTCCGCAATCCCCACTGTACAAGTCAGTTGCAGTCTTTTCTTAATATTGTCTTTTAAGTCCTGTGCAAGCTTCTCGGGAGTGCCGTAGAGATGATATGATTCGGTGATATCCAGATAGGCTTCGTCAATTGAGGTAGGTTCCACTATAGGTGTATAATCGTTCATGATATCCTGAATCTGCGCTGAGATATAAACATAATTGGTCAGATTGCCGCCCACGAAGATAGCATGCGGGCATCGTCGCCTGGCCTCGGCTGAGGACATGGCCGAATGGATCCCGTATTTTCGCGCCTCATACGAGCATGTCGCCACCACTCCCCTGTGACCCGCATCACCACCCACGATAATCGGCTTGCCCCTCAGGGCTGGGTTCTTCACCTGCTCAACCTGGGCAAAGAAAGCATCCATATCGATATGGAGGATCACACGTTTCATGGCATTCTATCCAAAGGCGCGCTCTTTGCCGAGAATATTTCTCATAGTTGAAATCTGTCCGGCATGGTAGAACTCATGGTTGACCAAAAACATCAAGGCTTCCTGGGGAGGGATATTCCAATCCGGGGCAATCTCCTTTGCTGTCTCGAGTTCCTCGGTGGGTATATTTTCCAGAGCCTTATATAGCTCTTTGCGATTGAGGTCGAAGTTAGCCCGTATCTCGTCCATCAAGGGATACTTTGAGAAATCTTCCTCCATCTCCTTGCCGCCTCGAAAGAGTTCGTCCCATCCGGTGGGAATATGCGAAGTACCTCCGGCTATATTGACCATGTACCCTAACGCGTTTGTAATATGCCCCGCTATCCAGCGGATATGGGTCAGGTTCTCGCTGCCCCGTTCAAGTGATTCCTCATCGGAAATATTATCCCACAGCTTTTTCACCGCGCCTTCATTTTGTTTCAGCATAACTCCCAGCGCCTGCTTGATATCCATACTTCCTCCTTTTAAATTGACAGAATTGCGGTTTTAGTAATTACAACGTTTGTTCTGCTTATTAGTTTTATTCCACCCACAACTTTGTCAGAAGCCAGTGGGAATTCTTTTCATCGTATGAGAGCTGGAAGAAATTGGAGGCGTCATCCAGAACCGCGAAATGCCGCAGCTTGTACTGACCCACATCGGTCTTCCAGTCGCCCGTTACCTGTGTGATCTTATAAACTCTGCCGTTCCACCTGAACTTCAGGGGCTTTAGCTTATATCCCTCAAATAATGCGATTACATCGATGTCGTCTTCTATATCCTGATACATTCCAACACAACCCCCTGATTTCCGTCGTTCAAAGATGTCAGTTCTACATTCTGCGCATCAGGCCAACGACCTTACCGGCCAGGTAAAATTCCCCGGATTCCCTGTCCACCTCGATCGGAAAGAATTCCGGATTGGCCGGCTCGAGGTAGATTGAGTCATCCTTTGGGCGATAACGTTTGACAGTCGCCTCGCCGCCTATCACAGCCACCACTATTTCGCCTGCCTCGGCAGTCTCCTGCTTTTTCACAAGCACAAAATCTCCGTCATTGATTCCGGCCTCGATCATAGATTCACCGGTAACACGCAGCATGAAAACATCCCCGGTCGGCAAAAACGATTCGTCGACCGCGTAAAACCCTTCGGAATTCTCCTCTGCCAAAAGCGGCAAGCCCGCCGGTACAGCTCCCACCAGCGGAACCGTGCGGTACGAGGAGATATGATCCTCAATCAGCTCCAGTCCGCGTGAAAGCCCGGGAAGCTTGCGGATATAACCCTTCGTGATCAAAGCATCCAGAATCGAACGCACACCGTTGGTGGAGCGAATCGCGAACTGCCTGCCGATCTCACGGATAGTGGGCGGCGATCCGGAATTCTTGATCTTATCCGAGATAAAGTTGTATATCTGCTTCTGGCGGTCGGTTAGTCTGGATTTAACCATCGATATAACCCTCTATCAATATGATTATCTTCAATTTGAGTCCGGAACCGTCCCGGCGGACGGTTCCGGTGGTACGACGGGTTGATCTTTTAAGTCTGTACCCAACTCAAAATTCATTCCTTCTGACACATATATAACTGCACACATGTGCAGTTGTCAATCCTTTTTTCGACAAGAAAATAAAAAAATTTAGGTTTAAATAAATACTGGCGATATACAAGACAGCATAAGTATTGTTTTATGGGAAATTCTCTTGACTAATTCAGCAACTTTGATAAATTGTGGCTGTATAATTTCTATAATTTAAGAGATATATGTACATCCTGTATAAACTTCTGGGAGAAGCTATGCTAAAACGTTTAATACTATCCACCACATGTTTGCTTCTGCTGGCGTCCTCAGGCGCGTGGGCCGGTACCAAGGCTGATCAGGATAATAAGCCAAATACCCGTACTTCCAGGCCCAGAGGAGTTCCGGCATCTACTCACACCGGCAAAATGCAGCTCTCGGATGATTTCTTCGATTTTGGGTATATGCCCCGCAGATCCAGAGTTAATCATATATTCTGGCTGAAGAATGTGGGCAGCGATACTTTGGAAGTCATCAAAATAAATCCCGGTTGAGGCTGCACAAAAGCCCCTTTGAAGAAGAGGCTTCTTGCTGTCGGTGACAGCACTGAGATAGAAATCGTATTCAGTTCGGGTTCGAGACGCGGAAGATTCTCGAAATCGCCCCGTCTTTACACCTCCGATCCCTCGGTTACCGAAACGAGGTTGAGGCTGAAGGGAGAAATCATCGAGAAAGGCGATCCTATGCTTAACGCACTCATGGATTTTGAACCTTTCGGGCTCGATATAATAATCGGTGAAGAGGAAAAGGACACCTACGAGATAGAGGTAACGAATGTCTCGGAAGAGGAGTTGTCGATGGACCTGGTTTCGACCAGCTATTCGTACTTTGATGTCAAGCTCCCCGGCAAAATCAAACCGGGCAAGTCCGACAAAATCGAAGTTGAGCTCTTGAATCCCGAGGCTCACGGAACCCAGGGCTTCAATAAGTCCTTTACGATCGAGCTTTCCGATTCGGCCAGTACGCGCTTTACCATTCCTGTGATATATCAGGAAGAAAGGAAGCAGGCCACTGTCTCTCATTCCTCCAGATCAAGAGGGTCGGCGGGCAGCACCGTGTTGAAATCGTCCGGCCTGCAGACCAAGACAGGAAACACTATTCATGTAATCGAAGCCGGTACTAACCAAAGCCGTGCGGCAAAAAAAGATTGATGTATAATTAAATTATAGCAAAAGGCGGCTTCTAAGTTAGTCAGGAGCCGCCTTTTTTATTTTCATTCCTGCCGAATATTGTTATATCAGTACTGATTAGCGATTGAAAATATGCAACTGCCGATTGGAGCTTTTGTATAAAAATTATTATACTGGCTATTCTTGAAGGAGGATATATGCTGAGATACTTACTTTTTGCCACGGTTTTGTGCTTCTATTTGTTAAGTCCCAATCTGTGTGCCGAAGATCCGGGCGGAAAGCAGCAGAGACTGAAAAACTCACTTCCGCGAGCGCAGTATTTCGGCCAAATGAAGCTTTCGGAGGATTTTTTCGATTTTGGATATATGCCCGGCCATGCAAAAGCCAGTCATATATTCTATCTTAAAAATGTTGGCATCGATACGCTCGAGATCAAGCGCATACAGCCCGGCTGCGGCTGTACCAAGACTCCTCTGCGAAAGCGCCTGATTGCGGTTGATGACAGCGCCAGAATCGAAATCATCTTCAGTTCGGGCAGATACCGCGGTCCGGTCAGCAAAAGCCCTCGGTTATATACCTCGGACCAGAGAATGAAAGAAAAAGGCCTGCGTTTTCAGGTCTATGTGCTTTATGATGAGGATACCTCCGCTCAGCATTTACTGGAAATAGCGCCGTTCGGGGTGCACGCCATTATCGGCCAGGAAAAGGCGGATTACCCGGTCACTGTAAAGAATATTACCGATGAAACTCTGGAAATATCCCTGGTATCCCATGATCCTGAGGTCATGGAGATTACACTTCCGGAAAAAGTCGAGCCCGGGGAAAAAGCCCAAATATCTCTCAAACTAAAAAATCTTGACACATACAGGATACCGGGATTTGGTAAATCGTTTACTATTGAGCTCTCGGATGAGGAGAATACGCGATATACTATTCCTGTTGTTTATGAAAAGAGCAAGGATGCTTCGTTAGGACATTAGAAATGGCAGTAAAAAAAGGCCGCTCTAAATCGAGCGGCCTTTTTTTATATTTATACTTCAATTAGAAGCCTGTATTAAACGGATCCTGGGTTTCCAGCCGCTGTTCCCATTCATAATCGACTATCTCGCCCTGCGCATTGGAGTGCTTCAGTTCGAAATTACCAAAGCCGGTTTCATCGACGAAGATGAAGAATATCTGCCCCTGTTTGGGATAGCTGTAATAATGCCAGCGCTCGAAAGGCTCCAGTTCCATGGATGAGGGATGGAATTCGATTTCGTCAGGTTCTCCGTAAAGCATATAAATCCGGCCGCGATCGGTCTTCCAGCCGTCTTCCCTGTCAATCAAGTTAACCGAATATTTTTGATTGGCATACTGGAAGCGCCTGAATGCCTCCTCCTTGAACTCATTGTATCGAGTATCCGGGCTGGGATCGCGCCGGCTCCAGAATGATTTGATAATCTCCTTTTTGCCTTCCAGGTCGGCGTTTTCATAAAGCTCCTTCTCCTGCTTGGTGGCATAATAATGCATCACTTTTTTCATCAGCTCGGCATCCTCTTCGCTGAACTGGGCTTCGGAAACAGCAGGAGCAAGCTCGAAGGTTTCGTAGATCAACTGGAAACGCTTACTTGCCTGGAAAGTGCTT
>WJIM01000346.1 GCA_014730285.1 Candidatus Zixiibacteriota bacterium | reverse complement strand
CCTGTACTGAAGCCATGACAGATCATCTGCATAATCGCCCCCTGGGTGGCCTGCTCGTTAAATGCAAACAGCGCCAGAAGCACGAAGCCCATGTGACTGACACTTGTATATGCGATCAGACGTTTTAAATCGGTCTGCGCAAACGCAAGAATAGCGCCGTATATGATCGAGACAACTCCCAGAATCATTGCCAGTGTGGCAATTTCGGCCGAAGCTTCCGGGAATAGCGGAAGAACGAACCTGATGATACCGTATGCCCCCGTCTTCAGGAGCAGTCCGGCAAGAATCACACTGCCTGCTGTAGGCGCCTCGGTATGTGCATCGGCCAGCCATGGATGAAACGGGAAGGCCGGCAGTTTGACTGCAAAAGCCACAAAGAAACCCAGCATCAGAAATTTCGATGCTCCGCCCAGCGATGTACCCAAAAGGTCGAAATAATTATATGTATAAACCCCGGTCTGCGCATGATGGATGAAGTACAGTCCCAAAATCGAAAGCAGCATCAAAAGCCCGCTGGCCTGAGTGAAGATAAAGAACTTGATAGCGGCGTAACGTCTTCTCTCATGTCCCCAGATACCGATCAGGAAATACATCGGGATCAGCATCATCTCCCAGAAGAAGTAGAACAGGAATAAATCCATAGCCATAAACACGCCCAGTATCCCGGCCAGAATCCACATGATATTGAAATGGAAGAAAGCCACGCGCCTCTGGATCTCCGACCATGAGATAATAATCGAGATCAAACCCAGAAACGCGGTCAGGATAATCATAAGCAGACTGATGCCATCGATTGCCAAATGGAAGGTTATCCCCAGTTCGGGAATCCATGAGGCCTTAATCTGCACCAGCCAGCTTTCGGTCTGACCCAGATCGACTCCGGCAAAATGCTTAATCCAGAGCCATACTGAAATAACCAGATCAATACTGATTCCGAGCACAGAAATCCAGCGGGCAAAGAGGCTGCTGTTCTTTCCCACAATCCAGGCCAAAAGCCCGGCCAGCATCGGTATTACTATCAACCATACAAGTATCATGTGAACATCACAATCGCTACAATTATCACTGCGCCAAACGCTATCCCGGCGGCATAAAATCTAATCCGTCCGTTCTGTGTCTGGCGAAATACAAAGTTGAATATCTGGCAAATCATTGCCATTATCGTGTATATGAAATCGATAATATCTTTCTTGTTAACTCTTGCAATCCACACGAACGGCCCGACAATAAATTTGTAATAGAACCAGTCGAAGCCCCAGCCGGAATAGAAAAATCTTCCCAGTGCCGAACCAAATCCCGATTTGGCCATATTCTCCGCAAGTTCCGGCTTTCTGTAATAGAAAATGTATGCTGTCAGGATACCGGTCAAAGTTATTACCACAGCTATAATCTGGAAGAGCAGCTCTATGCTGATACTTAGATGCGCGCCGTGAACCTCGGGCAGTACCGAATGCATGAATTTCGAGAAAGGCGCGAAATGTCCCAATGTGTGCGGCATTTCCACAAATCCGCCGATTAGTGCCAGAACCGCCAGCACAACCAACGGCAGGCTGATCCTTGCACCCGGCCTATGGTTCGCCTGCATTTTGGCCTTGCCGAAAAATGTCACGAAGACCATGCGGAAGGTATACACCGCGGTAATGAACGCTCCCACTATTCCCGCCAGCCACAAAATCGGACTGCCACTGTCGGAGGTCCAGGCTCGCCACAAGATCAGATCTTTACTGTAGAAACCGGCCGTTATCAATGGCACCGCCGCCAATGCTCCGCTTCCGATTAAAAATGTCCAGAATGTCAGCGGCAGTTGTTTGCGCATACCGCCCATCTTGAACATATTGTGCTCATGATGCAGGCACATTATCAGGGCACCCGCTCCAAGGAACAAGAGCGCTTTGAAGAAAGCATGTGTCATGAAATGGAACATCGCCGCCGAATACGCGCCCACCCCCAATGCCAGGAACATATATCCGATCTGGCTTATCGTAGAATAAGCCAGTACACGCTTAATATCATGCTGTTTCAATGCGCTGAATCCGGCTATCAGAAGCGTGGCCGCTCCCACTATCGCAACCACAGTCTGCGCAATCGGCGCAAGATCGAAGATCACATGCGTCCGCGCAATCAGATAAACACCGGCTGTTACCATGGTAGCGGCATGGATCAAAGCACTAACCGGCGAGGGACCGGCCATAGCATCGGGGAGCCAAACCTGAAGCGGCAACTGTGCCGATTTGCCAACCGCACCGCCCAGAAGCAGGAGCCCTACGGCCAGAGCAAGACCGGAACCGGTCTCCCATTGCATCGAGGCGCTGTTTAAAATTTCCTGGATATCGAGGGTACCCAGATTCCAGAATAACAGAAACAGCCCAATAGCCATCGCGGTATCGCCCACACGGGTTACAATAAATGCTTTTCTTGCCGCCGCCCCATTTTCCGAATCCTTGTACCAGAAACCAATCAGGAGGTAACTGCACAGGCCCACACCCTCCCATCCTAGATACAGAAGAACGAGATTATTGGCCAGCACCAGGGTCAGCATGGAGCCGACGAATAGGTTCATGTAGGCAAAAAAGCGGCTGAAGCCTTCGTCGTCCTCCATGAACTCCCATGAGTACAGATGAATAAGGAAGCCGACAACCGTCACAACAAGCATCATCAGAAGCGAGAGCGCATCCAGATGAAACGCTATCTCAGGCTGAAAATTGCCCACACCCATCCAGGTCCAGAGTTTCTGCATGAAGAAATCACCCGCGGGAGGCGAGGACATAAATTGTATACCGATCAGGACCGAGATAACCGCCGATATTCCAACCGAACCCACACCCAGAAGCCCGGATAAAGATCTGGGCATGCGCTTGCCGAATACAGCCAGGATAACGAAGCTAAAATATGGTATGGCCGGTACCAGCCACAACAAATTAAACATTTATCCCCTCATCCTGCTCACCTGATCGGAGTCAAGCGTCTTGAATTTGCGATACATCAAAAGCACCAATGCCAGCCCAACCGCCACCTCGGCCGCAGCCATAGCCAGAATAAACATAAACATAATCTGGCCCTCGACCTGCGCCCATCTCGCACCGGCAACGACGAATGCCAGCCCGGCGGCATTGAGCATAATCTCAATCGAAAGCAGCATGAAGATAATATTTCTGCGCACCAGAAGGCCGATCAGCCCCAGCATAAACAGGACAGCCGCCACAAGCAGCCCGTGTTCCATCGGTATTGCAGTCATGATCTTTTTGCCGCTCCTCTTTTTATTTTCAAATCAAATCTCAATCTTTGTCCTGACGTCCCAGGTGAAATGCTCCCACCAGCCCGGCCAGCAAAAGCATTCCGGCCAGCTCAAGGCCGATTATGTACGAGCTGTAAAGGCTGATACCAACGGCCTTGGGACCGATCATCTCAAAACCCGCCGCGCGGTTCGAGCCGCTTGCCAGCATATACACCAGCTCCACTCCAAGTATTGCCGCCAGAATCGCCGGCCCGACATACATCCTCGGATTAATCCATTTGCGTTCCTGTTCAGCCGCCTTCGTGCCCATATTCAGCATCATCATAACGAACACGAACAGTACCATAATAGCCCCGGCATAGATAATAACCTCCAGTGCGGCGATAAACGGCGCACCCAGCGTGAAAAATATTACCGCCACTGATAAAAGAGACACGATAAGATAGAGCAGGGCATGCACCGCATTCATGCGGGTAATTACCATAACAGTCGATAATATCGCCACTGCTGATGATATGTAAAATATTACCGCCATACTCTAAGTATTCACTCCCGATCTTGTTTTAAGGCAAGAGCTTTTTGAAATCAATCGGCTCGTCCTCATTTTCGGCTTCACCCTTATCCTTGCCTTTTATCTTAAGCCCGGCAACCTTATAGAAATGATAGCCGGGATATTTACCCTCACCGGAAATCAACAAATCTTCCTTTTCATAGACCATATTATGACGATCCGCCTCCGACATCTCGAAATCCGGAGTCAACTGAATCGCATAAGTCGGGCAGGCTTCCTCGCACAGGCCGCAATAGATACAGCGCGAAAAGTTGATCCGAAAGAATTCGGGATAGCGCCGGCCGTGCTCATCCTCGGTCGCCTGCAAGGATATGCAATCCACCGGGCAGGCCGCCGAACAGAGATAGCAGGCCACACATCTCTCGCCGCCGTCGGGATCGCGCGAGAGGATAATCCGCCCCCTGTAGCGAGGACGAAGCTTGACCTCCTCATCCGGATACTGCACAGTCTCACGTTTGCGGAACATGTGCAGAATAACTATCCAGATCGTCTTTATAATACTAAACATCTATTCTCCTTAATGCCCCTGATTGACAGCAACCAAAACTGCTCCTGTCACCGCAAGATTCAGGATCGCCAAAGGCAGCATCAGCTTCCAGCCCCAGGTCATAAGCTGGTCGAAACGGGGCCGCGGAAGCGAAGCCCTCAGCAATATAAAGAAGCATATAAACACGAACATCTTAAGGAAGAACCAGACCATCGGCGGCAGAAACGGGCCATGCCATCCTCCCAGGAAAAATGTCGTTATTACAGCCGATATCAGAACAATGCCGACATACTCTCCCACGAAGAACATGCCGAACTTCATGCCCGAGTATTCCGAATGAAATCCGGCCACAAGCTCGCTTTCCGCCTCGGGGATGTCGAAGGGAATCCGATGCATCTCAGCCAGCCCGGCAACCATGAAAACCACAAAGCCAAAAAATTGCGGTACTATATTCCACATCCCCGCCTGAGCATTCACGATTTCCCTCAAATTGAATGATCCGGCCATCGCAACCACTCCCAGGAGTGAAAGCCCCATAAAGACCTCATAGCTGATCATCTGGGATGCGGCGCGAAGTCCGCCCAGAAGCGAATATTTGTTATTCGACGACCATCCGCCCAGTACCACGCTGTAAGCGCCCAGGGATGACATTGCCAGGAAGAACAGCACGCCGACATTAATATCCATCACACCAACACCGGGCGCAACCGGGATAACCGCAAACGACATCAAGACGGTCAGCATAATTATCCCCGGCGCAATGAAAAAGACGAATTTGTCCGCAAAGGGCGGTATCCAGTCTTCTTTGAAAAATATCTTTATCATGTCAGCAAGAACCTGGAAGATTCCAAACGGACCCACACGATTGGGGCCGTAGCGGTCCTGCCACAGAGCCAGCAATCTGCGCTCGAGCCAGATCAGCCCAGGCGCAAGGGTAAACACGCCCAGAAGAACGCCTATTGCTATTAATGCTGACCAGTTTAATTCAAACATATCACTTCGTTATTATGCCGAATGACGGCAGATCAATATAATTCATACCGGACAAACCAATCGGTATTCCGGCAATATTGTCCGGAAGGCTGTTTACTATTTTGACCGGCAAACTCAGGTCACGGCCATTTAAATTTATATTCACTATATCTCTGGAACTGACGCCGATTTTCTCAGCGCTTTTCTTACTTAATGCCAGGTATGCTTTCGGCACGCGCTCCGATAATGCTTCCGCTTCACTGCTCAATTCCTCACTGCCGAAAATATGGTAAAGAGGAACAAAATAGAACTCATCCTGCCGCGGCTTGAAAGCCTTAGGTAAATTCTCGAAATACTTAGCCTTGGCATCAGCTTTAGGCTCGATCAAACGTACACCCGGATCGCCACCCTTGAGTTCGCCAGCCACCTCCTGAGTGTATTTGGCTACTGACTGCACCGAATTCCATCCCGGCGCCCAGAAGAATGATATCAGCGATGACGGCCTCTCCCCCCTGAAGCCCTCCATCGAGAATGAAAGCGGTGAATCCGGATCATCCGGCGGCTTGGGTTCGTGCAATTCCACATTGGCACGCATCGCAGTGCGGCCGCTGTATCTCATAGGGGAACGCGGGATTTTCTGCTCATGAATTCTGAATTTGGCCGAAGGCGCAATTTCGACTTGAGGATTAATCGCCTCCAGGCTGTCCAGAATCTCGCCCGCGATATCATCCAGAGCCTTCCATCCTTTGGCTTTATCATCACCAATTTCTATCATCATATCGCGAATCCATCTCCAGTTCTCCTGAAGAATCGGGTCGGGATTTAAGGCCTGGAAAAAGCGCTGCGCTCTTCCCTCATTATTAATAAGCGTGCCATCCCCCTCGGCAAATGTTGCCGCGGGAAGAATGACATTCGCTTTGTTATTGGTGGGATTCCGCAAATGATCTATGACAATTACATTCTTACATTTTTCAAGGAATTTATCAACAGCGACTTTATCGGCATGGCGGTATAAATCATTTTCAAGAACAACTACCGTATCGGCGTTTCCACTCTCGATTTTTTCAAAGGCCTCTTCGAGATCATGACCGCCGATAAAGGCTGAGCCCACGCTGTTACATTCCGGTAGAGTATAAACTATATCAGCTTTCTTTTCATCTTTGCAAAGCGTCCAAGCAACATTGGCCGCCGCTTCGATCACAGCCTCGCTCTGCATGCT
>WJIM01000044.1 GCA_014730285.1 Candidatus Zixiibacteriota bacterium | reverse complement strand
GTACGGTATGCATAGGGCGAATTCTGATTGAGAATCAGAAAGCCCCAGATACCTGCTATTACAAGAAGATTCTGGGTTGAGATCGTAATCTGATAGAATGTCGGAAGATTACCGTGAACCAGGAAAAATGCCAGTACGTCTGCCATAAAGTAGGCAAATATTGTCAGGATTATGTCGCTGACAATATGCAGACGTTTTAACAATAACATTTTCTCTTTCAACATAACAACACTGCCCTTTATCTATTTCCCCTTTTGCTTGCCCAAGAAACAGATTGATATATTTAACTAATCGGAAAATGATTCCGCACTCTTTAAAACTGATTCAAGATATTTCCCGGGCTAACGTATTTCTTACTTTACAAGGGCTTATCTCCTGCTTCTGAGATTTTGCTTTGCTCATGCCTTCTTTATGGACGCCCTATAATTAGAGAAATGAAAAAGACAATTTAACACTAATCCATAGAAGGACAAGCACTTAGAATTATTTGCCTGTTTCCGATGCAGCCTTCTGGCTTTCTCTAAGCTGCTCCAATCCGGGGTTGAGAGCCCTGTCAATTATGCGCTCATACATAAGCTCCTCAGTACCGCGTTTGAGCTCGAGCTTCTTCAACGTCTTAGTACGCCAGCCGATACGATTCAGGATGGAATAGAAGCGTATTGATTTTTGCTGCATTTCCTTATAAGATTCAGCCCCAAATATTCCCCAGATACAGGCCTGCGGAGCGCTGTCGATTTGGGAATAGCGTATCTTCCAGCTTTCCAGCTTCTCGCCATAGCTCCTGGAAATATAGTGGGGGATTTTTTCCAGATGCCATTTTCCGCAGCTCATCACAATCATGGCCATTGGCCCTGAGGTTGATTTTAGTACAACTCGATTATCCAGAATCCCGGCCGTGATGTCATTATTCAAAATGATACTACCGCTCATCAAATGGGTGCCTGATCCGAGAAACTCGTCCTTAATCAAATAAATAGATTCGTTTTTATCGAAGTAAATCGAGCGGCGGGTGATCACCGGATTTTCCAGACGCATGTATCCGGAATGAGCGGCTGAAATAAAATCGAACTCAGGCTTGGAATCCCAGCTAACCTCCGAAACCTCGGCATCTTTTCTTACCGAAAACAAAATCTTCGGCAGAAAACGGTTGATCTCCTGTCCGTCAACCTCCAGAGTGGAATGCGAGGCTGTTTTTCTGAAATAATTTCTGCAGGAAGGATCTCCGGTATAGACATAAGTCCCGGAATCGACGATAAAATTCTGACGGCCGTACGAAAATTCCAGCGCCAGGAGATCGTTATGTTTATGTCCCGCGAAATCGAGAGCGGTTGCCGAATGTGCAAAAAATCCCAGATAGCTGCCGGAATCCCGCAAAACGGCCATTCCCGAATCCTGGAAAAACATCGAATGCTTTTCTTTGCAATCGGAAACCAGCCGCTCAAAATACAAATCGAAGCCGTTTTTCCCGCCCCATAGAAGAAGCTCCGGAACCGGGCAAATTTTATTGGTGCAGTACCCTTTCAAATCGATGACTACCGAGGCCAAATCAAGTATATCCCTGACATCACACTCATCCCGCCGGACTATCTTGAAAAGTCGATCCGAGCCGCTGTCGCCGAAATTCGGGACAGTATTGTCGCTTTTGGAAAGTGAATACAGGGCCGCGCAGCTCTGCATCACACGCGCCTTCCACTCATCCTCGAAATCATCCCCAAAACGCCGCTCGAAATTGAGCACGAAGAGGCATATTTCCAGCATCATGATCTGGTAATTCAGAGAGGATTCATAGCAGGTGCCGTCCGGGCTAACCTGATTGAATATCTCTTTTTCCAGCTCACCCCGCGCGAACTCGTACCAGGCCAGCCCGTCAGGTGTATCATGGAAAAGCCTGCCAATCACCAAAAGTCCCGTAAGATCGAAGAGATAATGATTGTTATTGATGCCCGGGCCATAATGTGCCAGGTTTTCCCAGATTAACTGCCCGTGCTGATAAAGTGCGCGGAAGAACTTCGCTTTGAAATTGGGGCTGAATGATTTCGGATCAAACAGCTCATAGGCCGCCAGCCAGTTAACCGCCCGAATGGAGATTTCCATCGCATTGGCCCAGTTAATACCGTAGGGACAGGGATTTTCATAAATCCAGTCCTCGATTATGGCAATGAATTTGTGATGATACTTTTTCAGATTGGTCAGATTATATGCCAAAGCCAGACTTATAAGATACTGGAATCGTGAGAGCTCCCAGGGCACCTTGGCATCGGAATTATCGCTCCAAAACATCAGCGGCACATTCTGATAAAATTCCCGTTTCCAAATCCTTCCCGACTTGAAATCCAGATGCCAGTCGATTTTGGCGCCCAGATAGGTCGGGCCGCTTCCCAGAACGTCAAAGCAGTTCTCATAAATCTGCTCCGCCCGCCCAATGATTTCCTTTAAGGTATTGGGATAGTTCTTTTTGAGCAGAGGGTAAACATCGCACATGCCTGAAGCGTGGAAGATCCAATCGTGGGATGAGACATAATCGAAAAATGCCTCGCTGGAGGAAAAGCCGCCTTTTTCAACTATTTCATGTTCGAACTCAAAAGCGCTCAGCGGTTCGAATACCGATTTCGGGCTTACCATATTTTCCCCATTACCTCAGACAGAGGAGCCCCCGATCATCACTCGGCATCACAGCCTTCGGATAATCACAGGCATGTTTCTCCGTTGCGCCATTCCATACTGAAATCTATTTAACTGCATCCTTCAACACTATCTTGTCTGTGGAGGTCAGCCTTTGCGCCTGATCCTCCTGTTTGGCCTTATTGGCAAAATGCTCGCGCAGGATTCGCACGATCCTCTCAGCGGTCTGCCCATCCCAGAACATGGGACGCTTTTTCGACGGCAGTCCGTCACTCATGTAATAGTCTATCTGCGACGTAATCTTCTTAAGGTCGAGATTCACCAGTTTATTTGTTCCATCCGTAATCGTAACCGGACGTTCCGTATTTTCGCGCAGAGTCAGGCAGGGCACGCCCAGAAAAGTCGTTTCCTCCTGCACGCCGCCTGAATCGGTCATAACCAGAAGAGCATTTTTTTGAAGCTTTATAAAATCGAAATATCCCAGCGGGTCTGTCAGTATTATGTTTCTGTTATTCAATATTGCGCTGTACTTGCCGTTGGAATCGAGATTTTTTCTTGTACGGGGATGTATGGGAAATATTACAGGACATCTTTCCGAGGCGGCGGTCAAAATCTCGGCGATCTTTTGCAGATTTTCCGGATTATCGACATTCGACGGACGGTGCAAAGTAACCAGGATATAGCGCTTATCCTCGAGCTCGAGCTTGTCGAGAATCTTCGACTTCTCCGCCTGAGGCAGAAAGTGCTTTAGAGTGTCGATCATTATATTTCCGACCAGAAATATCCTATCGACATCGACGCCTTCCTTGATGAGATTCAGATTGGCGTCATCGCAGGAGGAGAAGAGCATCTCCGCCAGCACATCGCTAACCACCCTGTTTACCTCCTCGGGCATAGTCCTGTCGAAAGCCCGCAGCCCGGCTTCCACATGAGCTACCGGAATACAAAGCTTGGAGGCCGCCAATGAGGCCGCCATTGTTGAATTAACATCGCCAAAGACAATTATCATATCCGGCTTCTCGGACAGCATAATCTCCTCGGCCTTAATCATGATGTTGCCGGTCTGATGAGCATGGCTTCCCGATCCGACTTCCAGGAAGAAATCCGGCTGGGGAAGTCCAAACTGATCGAAAAACACCCGCGACATTGTGTAATCGTAATGCTGTCCGGTATGCACAACGAGCGGATTGAAAATCGAAGGATACTTGCGCAGTTCAAAATACAGTGGCGCAAGCTTCATGAAATTGGGCCGTGCGCCGGCTATCAATAATAATTTTATCATACTTTCGCCGTCCTCTTAGTCCTGCTTTTGGCGCCGGAGTCAGACTTCCTTCCAACTCGCCGGGAGACCTTTTCCGGAGCCGATTCCGGACCGCGTTTGAGCATAACCCTGCCCATCTTGCCGGCATTCTCATTCGAAAGAAGACCGTATTTCTTCAGTCTCTGAACCACAATCATACCCGTTACAATCAATCCGACTGCAAGCGGTAAAATAACCACCAACGGCTTTGGAATCAGATTGTTGGGACTTATATATGCCGATCTGACACTTCCCAGCTTATTTGTCTCGGTCGACTTCGCAATCATCAGCATGGCTTTCCTTTTTTCCAGGGCAGTGACCAAATCACCAGTTCCGTTCTGATCCACCTGAGTATTCTCTGAAGCTGCCTGTATTGTCTCGTTCAGCATACTGATCTCGTCCTCGATCTTCTGCTGACGGCTCTCCTCCAAATATTCTTCCAGCTTGTTCACATAGCTTTCCGCTATCTGTTGCGACAGATCGGGGTACTGGGTCGTGACCGATATTTTCATCACACCCGAATTATCGATTGCATCGATCTCCGTAATATCATTTAATTCCTGTAAGGCGTAGGTTATGTTGTTGAGCGAGAAGTACTGCATCAGATCCATATCGTAATGCTTGTACTTGAAATTGACCGAATAGTTTTTCTGCAGGACATCCAACTGGATTTGAGGCGATCTTAGAATTGCCGCATAGGTCTCGAAGGGAATATCGTTGTTTTTCAGAAAAATGGTATAGTTGTTTTCCATGACAGGATTGGCTGCGTTTTCGATTTTGAACTCTGCTCCGGGATAAATATAGACCGAGGCCGTGTAGCTGCGCTTATAAATAAAGCCGAACATGAATGCAAAGAATACTGCGGCCACGAGTATGGATAATATCGCCAGCCTCTTATCCGATAATACACTTAAAATCGAAAGGTAAATTTCGCTTTCCTGTTTCTCGGGTAATGCCTTTTTTTTGATTTTTCTCGCCGCCATGACTACCACCTAAAGTCTGTCCAAAATAAATATTGTTGTCGCGATACTTGATATAATCGAAACAGATGTCAGGATTGTCTGGCCCAGGCTCTTTTCCTTGATGATCTTCGAGGGTACCAACACTACATCTCCCAAACCGAGCCTGTAGCCTCCGGCCTTGCCGTTGGGGACAACCTGGCCGTTGGCCCTGATCACCCGTATATTATCCTTATCGGCATGCGGCAGCAAACCTCCTGCCCGATCGATATAAAATCTGGCCTTCCTGTCGGGGCTATAATGTATCGTTCCAGATGAGGCCACCGCACCTGTCACCTGTACCCCCGAGGGCAAAGGCGGTATGTAGATCTCATCTCCTCTTTGCAAAACTACATTCCCCTGTCGGCCCTTGCTCGAAAGGACCAGATCGAGATCAATCACCATGCGCGAAAGCTCGCTGGCATTGTACTTCAGGATAGAGGTATGATGGTAGTTGCCGGCGGAATCGAATTTGACCGGATTGGAGCGATCC
>WJIM01000345.1 GCA_014730285.1 Candidatus Zixiibacteriota bacterium | reverse complement strand
CATACTATACCTCCCGGTTCAAAAGGTTGGGGGTCACCTTTAGAGCAGTCTTCTTTGGCCTGTACGGCGCGATGATGATGTTTTTTAGTGACATTCCCTGCTTATGTGGACACCTATAAATATAGGTGAGCTAACATACTTTGTCAATTCTAATTTTATATAAAAGCCTGACTGATTTTGTCAGTCAGGCTTTTATATGAATTGAAGATATATCAGAATTTAGGGACAGCCCGCGCAGGGATCAGGTCCCCCTATGAAAATGAAGTTGATTATATATACCGCGTCCGAGATATTGACCTCGCCGTCGCAATTTACATTACCGGATTCGAGAGGATCGGGGGCTGGTCCCTGGATGAATATGTAGTTGATAATCAGAACCGCGTCGCTGACATTAACTTCATCATCAGCATTGGCATCACCGCAGGTATAGAAAGGCTCGGTTGAAACCTCAAGTTCGGCGGTGAGTTCCAGAGGGCTGTTGCCTGGATCGTTATTGCTTATCACAACATCTGCCGTATACAAGCCCGAATCGAGCTCGGCCGAGAGGAACTGGCAGCTAATACTGTCAGCGCCGCCGGGAGCGATTTCTCCGGAATAGGATTCCGGTACGAACCACTCGAACTGGCCGAAGAACTGGATGGCAAGATTGTCATGCAGATAAGGACCGTTATAAACGACCTCAAGGCCGTCATTGCCCTCGTGATTCTCGATTCCCACCGTCGCGCTTTCTGTCGAGAAACCGGCGCCGAAGGTCTGGTACTGATATTTAATTAAATTATTATCGTACAGGATAACCTGTGCTGTCACCACATCGCCGGGATCACCCTGATATTGAGGATAATTCTCGAATGTAATGACGAAGCTGCTGCCCAGGTCCTCGTAATAGACATGCGCTCCCGGATTATCAGCATCGGTCGGATCCAGATCATCCCAGAGCCATGCCAGAATAGCGTTGGGAGTCTCGGCATACGGGATCGGTACATTGGAGCGATCCAGCATATCATCGGATAGAAATCCGATGATTCCGTTGGAGCCAATGTAAATTTGATCGTACACGATATCATAGTATTTGAAATCGAAACCGATATCGATCGGTCCGATATAATTATCATCATCAAGCTGAGAAACGATATCGATCCCGCTGGAAGAGATATCAATCCAGTCGTATGCCGGCCCGTTGGGCTCATCGGAATCTATCCAGCGATAGCCAAAATTATCGGGTCCGCCGGCATTGTACTTTTCGGACTTTTCGCTGAAGGAAACGCTTTCGTAATAGCCCTTGGGCTGATCCGTTTGGTAAGCATCATCCGGGTATACCGTGGATGCGGGTTTGACTCTTCCGAGAGCATCCAGACGCGAGAACAACACCGTGATCGGATTAATATTGTAAATTACATCGATATCGTAATTCAGAATGCCCTGACCATCATTGTTAATAACCAGCTCGGTTTCGGCCGAGTCGCCTTTTACGAGCTGGGCCGTCAGGTACCCGGGAAGGGCATTAATCTCAGGAGCGAAATCAATCCGAATATCATCAATGAACCAGTCTCCTCCGGTCCAGACTGTTGCTGATCTGAAACGCAACTGGAAGCTCTTGTGGTAGGCATCTCCGGGAAGCAGGAGGGTCATGAACTCGTATTCCTCCATCCCCAGATCGCCGCTGTTCAAAGTATCGAGCTGCAGCCAGTTGCCGCCCGAGTTTCTGTATTCAATCACCAGTTCCTCGCCGGAGGAGGGGACAGTGCCGCCGCCTCCTGTCTGGTAGAAGAAGGAGGCATAAATATCCGCCTTGCCGTCCAGATCGATTAACTGTGTGGTGGCAGTATCCGGATTGCCGTTAATCCGCATGGAATACTGCGGTGACGGTTCGTTCAGGCCCAGAGCGGAAACATCAACATTATGATATCTGAACCAGCGCTGGGTGAAGAGACTGTCATAGGGGAAAGATTCTTCCCAGGGTATCTGAGCCGGAAAACCGGCCGAGAATGTTGCAGCCAGAGTATAGGCTGCAATACTCGGATTACCTGCCGACCTGACAAAAATCGTGGCCGTATCGGTAACATGCAGCGGAGTTCCGTCCGGAACAGCAACCTTGGCCAGGAATTTCAGCGAATCCGTCGGCTGAATAGTTGTGGTCATTGTAATCTGAGAAGTTCCCAGGTCATTGAAGAAGGTTACATCCCAGTCTCCTATCGAATCGATCAGGTAGTAGTTATCGGCCAGAGCGCCGTCATTATAAATCCAGACTTCATAAACCGCAGAATCGCCGGCAGGACCATAGAGGCTCTGCATCGACGGAGAAATAGCGAAATCGAAATCCGAAGGCTCGCCGACATAGATATCATCTACGAACCAATCATCATAATTGCCCGAAGTGGCGATATTATGAAAACGGACGCGGAAACCGGAATGATAGGCATCAGCCGGAAGAGTCAGCTCGACTTCCTCGAATTCATTCATATCCGATCCGGAACCGAGGTGACGGTTGAGTTCTATCCAGCTGCCGGTCTCGTTCAGATAAGAGATTATCAAATCATCGTCGGTATCCGGGGATTCGCCCCCGCCGGTCTGCTGGTAGTAATAGCTGACGATGACGTTATTTTCGTTTTTCAAATCGACTGCAACAGATAATGCTGTATCCGCACCTGCAGGGTCGCCGTTAAAGTTGAGGCTGTACGGGCTGGAGGGCTCGCTGTAGGCATCCTCATTTACCTCAACTCCGACCTCATATACCCATTTGGCAGGGTCGAGCGTGGTGGAAACGAAGTCGTCCATAAATGGAATACTAACCGCTTCGCCCGCCGAGGTTGTCATTATCGTGGCGCTCTCGCTGATGGAGGGATCTCCACTTGAGGCCGCGGTAACTTGAGCAGTGTCGGCGTCACCAAAATAGCTGGCAGGAACTATTACGCGGACTTTGAAATCGAATGCCACATCAGGAGTCAACTGGCCGGTCGAACTTATCTGGGAAGTCGCTGTGGCGTCCCAGACAGTGGTCGGCCAGGTATTGTCCTGGACCGTAAGAGAGATATCATCATTATAAACGCCGTTGTTGGTAACCGTAAAGTCGTACCAGATTGTATCGTCGACAGCCCCAGTAAACGCTCCACTTAAAGGCTCCAGAATGACATCATAGTCTATTATATAAAAAGAAAATGTTTCGGTAGTATCGGCGTCACCGGCAACATTTTTGGCAAACAGATAGTAATTTACCATTGTGCCGGGCGACTGCGCCGGAATGAAGGCGTTATATGTATCGCCCGTTCCGGTGTAGCTTAAAAGGACATCGGTCCAGACCGTATTGATTTCATAGAAAAGCAGGAGCGAGTCGGTTTCCAGTGCATCGTTCGAGGTTATTTCGCAAATCACCTCATAATCATTCTGGTCGTCCTTGGTATCTTCCAGAGGCGTATGCGTAATCGAAACGCCTGTGGCATCTATACCGTCCAAAACCTCGATTCCGGTGTTCTCCGGATCGAGCCAGTCTTTCAGACGGCTTGAGGCAGAGGAACCGTAATCCCACGATTTCGATAATTTGCCGTACCAATCCGGTGTCTGGCTGGTGCACGAGGCGTAACCGCCGTGCAATTGTCCCAGCACCCTGTGATTGGCATCGTAGAGGGGGGATCCGGATGATCCCGGCTCGGTTGTGCCGTCATCCCAGTCTTCGACGCGCCAGTGAGAACTGCCGGTGCCGGGGCCGCCAAGATATGAGGTCGATGCCAGCGGATCGTACTCGAATGATATCTTCTTAATGTCTCCGCTGGGATGATGAATCGCTACGGCGCTTGCGGCCGCGGTGTCGATTCGCGACCAACCCGCATAGAACAACTCATATGAATCCGGAGGAGCCACAGACAGTTCAAGAAGTGCGAAGTCCGAATAGGAGTTGCTGGCTCTAAGCGTGCTTCCTGAGACTGTCATCCAGGTCGGACCATCTATATCATCACAGTTTGGACTTTCGTAGTTAAACATAAAGACCCAGGTCGAAGCGCCGGGCAGACAGTGATTGGCTGTCAGGAAATAGGGAGCAAGGTCATTGCGCGCATTGTTTATAAGTGATCCGGTGCAGAGACGCGATCCGCCCGATGTCAGGATCATTGCGACCGAACGCTTCTCGTCCTGCCAGTCATCCCCAACCGGACAATTCACGTTATTGTTGCAGTCTCCGGAATCGCCGAATCCCAGAATCCCGTCAGCTTCCTTATAGTCGAACAGGTTTTTGTAGCCATGCACAACCCTGCTGACGCTGATAATGCCCTGATTTTCGACATCTACAGGCTCATGATACTCGATATAACAAATATCACCTTTTACAAGACCTGTGGCGAATTCATCCCAGGGCTTGTTGTTTTGAGCGGTGAATGCTCCCAGCACCATGCTGCGGTCTTCGTTATACAGAAACATGCGGGCGCCTTCCGGCATCCAGAAATGGTCGTATATCAAATTTATCGAGTAAGCGCCCGGACTGGCAATTTTAAGCCGCCAGAGACGGCTGCCGTCAGGAAGCGTCTCCCAGGTGCCCGAGTTTTCCATGTTGTAGTTGACTTCAAAAGGATATCCGAATCGAGGAGGCAGACCGTTTTCCAGGTCAATCTCATCCTCTGCAAGCAGAAGATCAACATCAACATAACCCATGGTGATAGTGTGAATGCTAGCCTTCGTGAGCCTGTTAAAACTGGGCGGTTCCCCTCCAACCGACACCTGCGCAAACGCATCAGTGGCCGCAAAAAGAAGGAGAACTGCCGAAACAGACAAAATAAGGGGCAGATTCTTCCAATGCATCAAAACCTCACATTTTTATGTTATTGATATTATTATCGTTAGATAAAGGTAATTTCCACAGCGCAAGATCAAATCAAATTAGTTATCGTAAATATTTTGCTTTCTGTAACATTGACAAAGCAAGAAGGTTTCCGGGCGTAAGTATTCCTGCTGTATTAATATATGTAATATATCGATTTTCGCGAAAAATACAACAGTAAATTTATCTTAATTAATTTTATCCTGTTTTCGCCGGTTAATGGAATTAAGCGATTGTTATTGTCTTATTTTTGCTTTTTGGATCGATACTATTTTTTATTTTAGGTTGACTATCCAATCAATCTCCACTATAATTGTCCGATATTAAAGCTGCAACTGGATTAGACTGCTCTTGACGATTTGAAATAATTGACTATTTTAATACAAATGGATCCAAACTTACCCACCTACTGTCGGAGGTTACATGCGTAAAACTTTACCACTCATTATTTCACTATGTGTTATTCTGCTCTGTGGAACAGCCATTTCTATTTCCGCGAAAACTTTGAATGGCGTCGAAATCCTTTCAGGGCAGTGGCGGGGGCAGCAAATCGAATATTTAGATAGAGAAATTCTTTTAATGCTTGAGCCGAATAAGTCACAGTCCGAATTCGAAGCGACAATCGAAAATTATCCGGTTGAGATTGTTAGAGAAGCCGACAGATGGGGCTTTATGAAACTGCAGGCTCAGGATCGCAGCGGATTTTTCGAGCTTATCGAGGAGATCGACCAGATGGGAATCGTGCGCTATGCCGAACCGAATATGGTCGATGAAATGTATGTCATTCCCAACGACTCTCTCTTTGATACTCAATGGCACTATCATAATACGGGCCAGAGTCCGCCCGGCGGTACGCCCGATGCCGATATTGATGCGCCCGAGGGTTGGGATATCAGTACCGGAAGCGATACTATAATAGTGGGTGTTCTGGACAGCGGTATTCCGATGCAGAGCGGCTCGCTGAGCCATCCCGATCTCGATGATCCGGCTCGTTTCATTATTGGCCAGGATGTGATTAACCTGGACATGGAGCCTTTGGATGACAATGGGCATGGAACTCATGTTAGCGGCACGATCGGCGCCGAGACCAATAATGGTATCGGTGTGGCAGGTGTGGCCTGGAACGTCAAGATCATGGCGATCAAGGTTTTCACATCATCCGGTTCCGGTTCGCATGAGTACTTCCGTGACGGCTGTATTTACGGCGTCGATAACGGCTGTAAAGTGCTCAATTACTCCGGCGGCGGTTCTGCCGGAGCCACCAAGGAACATGGCGTGGCTTATGCAGACAGCAATGATGTTGTCCTTTGCGCCGCGGCTGGAAACAATAATCAGGGCTCGGTTAGCTGGCCGGGAGCATATTCTGTCGATTATGATAATGTCATCTGTGTTTCCTCGACCACTCCTGATGATGGCAGTTCCAGCTTTTCCAGCATAGGACCCGAAGTTACCGTGTCTGCCCCGGGCGGCACCGGTAGTCCCTTTGATGAAGATGATATTCAATCGACATTTCCAAACTACCCCTGCTATTTGACCACTAATTACGGTTTGCCGCAGAGCTACGGTCCGCTGGCCGGCACCTCCATGGCAACCCCGCATGTGGCCGGATTTGCAGGCTTGATTTTAAGTATGAATCCCACACTGACTCCCGATTCGGTCAGGCAGATCATGATAAACACTTCCGATGATTTGGGTCCGGCCGGTTTTGACAATCAGTTTGGTTATGGACGGATTAATGTCTTTAATGCTCTAAGTCAGATGGGTTCGGTAATCATCACTCATACACCTCTGCCGGATACTCGGGACAGCTTGAACGATTATGAGGTCTCGGCGGTTATCTGGGCGATGAACGATCTTGTTCCGGAATCACTCCTGCTCTATTATGAGCTTAATTCAACCTGGTATGAGGAAACAATGGTTGCGACCGGCACTGAGGATGAATACCATGCCTTTATTCCCGCTCAGCAGCCCGGAACAACTATAAATTATTATATTTACGCACAAAATATCGACGGTGAGGCGGATACCACCGACACATATACATTCTCAGTATTGGATTACGACATAATTCTGGAGCCCTCGCTTCATACGATATATGCTCCGGCTTACGATACGGTCTGGAGCGAGATGTATATAATCAATAACGGCGCTTATGAGGACCAATACTCTCTAACTATTGCGGGTAATAGCTGGTCGACATCTATCTGGGATGAGCCCAGGATCAATCAGATCAGCCAGACTCCTCTCATGCTTACGGGGGACAGCCTGCCGTTCTATGTGAGAGTCCTGGTGCCTTCCACGCTTGAAGGTGAGTATGATTCGGTCGATATTGTAGCCGAATCTTTTGAACAGCCCGGATACACTGAAAGCGCAATATTGAAAACAATTTCAACCGGCGAACCCTGGGAAATTCCGTTCACCGATATATTTGCGACTTCCACTTTTGATGACACCAAATGGGAATCCTGGGACGGCGCTGAGCTTAATAATATCGGTATTGACGAACCCAGCTCGCCCTATAGCGCTAACTTAAACGGCGATCCCGACGGCGGCGATCAATTGATAACGGAAATGATCAATCTCAAGGATCAGACCAATGTCGTGGTTGAATATTTCTACCAGCAGACCGGCGATGGTGAGTCACCGGATGCGGATGACGACCTGATAATAGAGTATCTCGATACCGACAGCAGCTGGATAGAACTCAACCGTCATCTGGGTTCAGAACCGGATATGACCGAATTTGAAGAGGTCGAAATTCAGTTACCTCAGGATGCACTGCATGCCGGATTCCGTTTGAGTATCCGCTGTACCGCTACCTCGGGCAGCTATGATGACTGGTTCGTGGACGACATATATGTCGGTCATCCCTCCGACTATGATGTTGCGGTTGGCCCCTCGTTCCAAAGCGAATACGGCCCGTCCGGTGATAGCGCAGTTTATACTCTGACGGTCATCAATGAGGGCTTTTTACAGGATGATTTCGATCTCTCATACAGCGGCGGCTGGAACACGAACTTTTTCGATGCTTCCGGCAGCACCCAGATATCATCAACAGGCCCGGTTAACGGCGCCGATTCGATTGATATTCTGGTCAAAGTCGAGGTCCCGCCCGGCGCCCCTCTTCACACCGATAACTCAACTACCGTTACGGTGACATCGCAGGGCGACAACAATATCAGCGCTTATGCCATGATCGAGACAGTTTCCGCCGGAACTCCGGCTTTGATTCCATGGTACGAGACCTTCCCGGATGATTCGCTTTATACTCAGCGCTGGTTTACCTATGTAGGCGATTTGATGCGCAGTTCCGCACCCGGAACACCGTCATGGCCGTATTCCATAAATCTTGACGGCGGCAAGGATACGATTGCCACCCAGCTTATAGATATTTCAGCTTATGATGATGTGCTGCTCTCATACTATTACGAGATGGGCGGTGATGAGGATGTGCCTGAGCCGGGTGATAATCTCTGGATTGAATACCGCAATTCCGCCGGGGTCTGGACTAATCTTATGATTCATGACGGCGGCGGCGAAGCTATGAATGATTTTGAGTTTGTCAATATACCT
>WJIM01000043.1 GCA_014730285.1 Candidatus Zixiibacteriota bacterium | reverse complement strand
TTCTGGGCCTGGTCTTTAGGCCATATCGATTTGTCGGAATGCTGGTCTTATGATGAGACTTTGAGGACTATCCGAAAATCGATGCGCAGGCTAAAGCGCGGTGAATGGCTTGTCGGCAGGGGCTGGTTCAGGGACGGCTGGGAAAATCCGGCCTGGCCCCATAAAAAAGATCTCGATAAAATCGCACCCAACCATCCGGCCGTGATGATGAACCGCGACCAGCATGCCATCTGGGTGAATTCCAAAGCTCTGAAAATGGCCGGAATAACTGCCGACACTCCTGATCCCAAAGGCGGTGAGATCGTCCGCGATCCATCCGGTGAACCGACAGGCATTTTAAAAGATACTGCCGCACAGCCGGTCTATAAAAGGATGAAATCTCCCACCGGAAAACGCGCAATGGAGCTGCTTAAAAATGCTGTGGATCATGCACATGCGCTTGGAATTACCGGTGTGGCAAGTTTTGATTCTATCGATGGTTTTAAAAAGGTTCAGGAATTTCATAGGAAATATGGCCTCGGTCTTCGACTAAACCAGTATATTCCCTCGGCACATCTGAACGATTTGCTGTCATTGGGAATACAAAGTGGATTAGGTGACAGATTTCTGCGGATTGCGGGAGTAAAGTATTTTGCTGACGGCGCCCTTGGTTCGCAGACGGCATTGATGTTTAAACCGTATAAAGGATCAAAATCAAATTATGGTTTGGAGATTTATGATCAGGATGAGCTTAATGCCGAGATAAAAAAATGCAATAAAGCCGGACTCAATGTTGCGATTCATGCAATAGGCGACCGTGCCAATAATATAGCATTGAATGCCATAATAAAAGCACAGGGAAGATCGGTCAGACGGTTCAGAAACCGGATCGAGCACTGCCAGTTATTGATGAAAGAGGATATCGAAAGATTCGGGAAAAATAACATAGTGGGATCGGTTCAGCCGGTGCAGATGCCTCTGGATATCGATATGATAGAAAAATACTGGGGCAGGCGTGGACGTTATTCCTATGCCTTAAAATCATTGCTTGATAACGGAACAACATTGGCCTTCGGCTCGGATGCTCCGATCGAGCCGCCTAATCCCTTGTTAAATATATATTTGGCGGTCAGCCGCCATCCTCGCAATTTCTCCAAACCGTTCTATTCATCTGAGAAAATTTCGATCGAACAGGCGCTTTTCGCGCAAACATACGGCGGGGCATTTTCTGTGGAACAGGAAATGCTGTATGGGAGTATAAAGATCGGACATTTTGCCGATATAGTTATATTAGATAAGGATTTACATTGTGTCGCCCCCGATCAGATCCCGGATCTGGAAGTTTTGGGCACACTCCTGGAGGGGGAGTTTGTTTATGGCAAGGATCGCTTTAATAACTGGTAAGAAAATCACTATAACTTTGGCACTGCTGATTATTCTATCCACATCCGTTATATTGACAGCACAAAGTTACAAATTGTATGTAACTCATCCCAATTACTATAAAGAGGGACAGGGAGCAGTTTCGATATTGAATTACAACAACCGCGAGTCTATCTCACCGGTTTATACGACTCCCCTGGCAGGCAGGGCGTTATATGTTAAGAAACTGGATCGGTTATTTGTTTTTTCTTCCGACAAGTCGGTCTGCGAGGTGTATGATCCGGTTATTGATGAAAAGGTTAGAGAATTTCAAACCGGCGGGCCGGTGGCCGATGTAATATTTTCACTCAATGCGCGACGTATGTATGTCGCTAACGGCAGCGACAGCCCCGATCCTAAAAATACTGTTACCGTCATTGATGTTGCCACCGGAAATCAGATTTTTGAGATAACGGCGGGACGGAATCCATCATCGCTGGCAATTTCCGCAGACGGAACGATTTTGTATGTTGCCGATGCAAAGACCGGAGTTGTCAATGTTTTCGAGTTAAAGAATTTCCAGTTTCTGAGATCATTTTATGCCGGTGTTTCACCAACAGACATGGAACTCTCATGGGACGGCCGCAAGCTTCTGGTATCCTCCGGTAATGTCTCGGCCACGAATAATGCGGGCGCCGGAATCGCTGTGATCGATCTGGCACTTGAAAAAGTGGTGGAACTTGTGGAGACTGACGGCGGTATCGAAAAACTGGCCCTGACCGAAGGCAGAGCATTCGCGGTCGAGACCTCCAATAACCGCTCCAACTTGATAATATATGACTATATCGAAGATGACGGCAAAGTTATGCTGTCCCAGGCCGGGCGGATTGTAAGCGGCGAGAAAATACTCGATCTCGAGCTTATGACCGGAGGGGAGGAGGCAATAGTCTCGCTTTCTAACGGTTCGATTAGGGCATATGATTTAAGCACCTTTGCTGAAAAGGCAAAATTCACGGGCCTGACCTCGGACTTTGCCGGGGATATCGAGCTGGTGCCGATAGATTTTGCCGCTGCCATCGCAGGGCGCGATTCACTGATAGCGGCTGATCCCGGAAGCGATGCGGCGCGTCGGGCATATTTCGAAAAGGCCTATCTTTACAGGTCCATGAGCGACAAAAACTCCGAGATAAAATTATACACCGATCTGGCAAAACGCTATGCTCAGACGGAAACGGAAGTTCTCTCGCTCCTGCGTCTGGGAGATTTGTGTTATAACGATCAACTCTATGCCAACAGCGCCGATTTTTATTCGCAGGCATTTGCCGCCTATACCGATCTTCTGGAAACGAATGCGGGTGATGTCGATGTCGACCATAATCTGCTCATGACCGCTATCCAGCGTCTGGGTGAGTTTTCGGCCAAGCATGATAAGGACTATCTCAAAAATATTATGTCCAGACTCGAGACTTTAACAGTATCATCCGGTAAGCTGGCGGAGCTATTCTTCGAATTCGCATACTATCTCAAGAAGCAGGGCGACACCCGTCTGGCGAGACGCAGCATCGATGAAGTCGAGCGGCAGATGATCAATATTAAAGATAAGAATGTTTACAAGCGTCTGCGCGACAAAATCGATCTTCTGGAAAGCAAGGGGCGGGTGGTCCTTACAGCCGATAAGATCAAGGAAAGCCCGTTGATTGACGGCGAGATGGGAGACTGGGAAGACAAACATACCCTGTTCGTGGACCGCAGGACGGATGTGCTGGTTAACGGCGAGCGCTGGGTGGATGACCGTGACCTCTCGGTGGAACTGCGAGCAGCTTATGATAAGGAAAACCTTTACTTGCTTGGAATCGTGACCGACGATTCGGTATATTCCTCCGATGAAGAGCGGCAGGATAAATTCATATTGTACTTCGATATGCGTGAAAACTCCGGAAGTTTCCTGCATCGCGAAGGCGAGGAGAATCAGGATCTGGCAAGGCTTGAAGTAATTCCTGCTGTTGTGCCGAATGAAAGATTCGATATCGAGCATTCAGCTAATATACATCCGATAGTTGCCGGCAAGCTGACCGAAAGAGGGTATATTGTGGAAGTGAAGATTCCGTTCGTATACCTGAAAAATATAGATTCGGATTCCGAAAGGCCGTTCGGATTCGGCTTCGAGGTCAGGGATGCCGACAGCGACATGATAAAGGATCCGGTCAAGATCATGGGATGGGTGGCTCCGACCGAATCCCTTCACGGTAACCGTGACTATCGTATGCTGGGCATACTCGTTTTCGACTAATGACGTTTACCCAATCAGGTTAATAACGCCCTGGTAATTTACCCCGCTGTGTGCCTTGAGAGCGGCAGCGCTCTCATCTCTCAATGTCTGCGCCACATTATCAGCTCTCGCAAAAACCGCCTCCGGATCATAAGTACTAAGGGCGGCTGCGGTATTCTGATGTGCCACCTCCAGAACCTGCCCGGTGCGTTTTTCGCTGTCGGTCGTGGTTGCCAGATCCTTCAGCTTTTCAACCGATCCGGCCGCCGCGGCCAGCGCCTCGCGTGCGCGATCCAGATCCTCTTCGGATTTGATATGGAAAAGGTTGGGATCGAGTCCGATTGATTGCAAATCGAATTCTTTCAATCCGGGAAGATCGATGCGCTTCATTATCGCCTTGCTGGCGTTCATTTCATCCATAATTCTCTTTTGGATTTCCTCCAGAGAATCGGCGTCGAATGATAATGTCGCCGCCACCTGATGCAGTACCGACTCGATTTGCAGCAGGCGCGATTTCAAATCATCAATTGCAGCCCGGCTGGACTCTTTCTTCTGTTCCTGTGATTTGAGAAGCGCCAGTTCTTCCTTGAGAGACTTGTGCGAAAGAAAAATCTTGTCCTGACTGAATGGGTTTTTGACAACATCGGTATCCTCCGATTCAGGCTTCTCCTTAACCTTTACAGTCAGACCGGCCTTCTTAACGATATCTCTGTTAAGATGACCCGCTCCGGTTATCGATTGAATCTCATAACTCATAATTTCCTCCCTGTACAACACAGGAACATCCTACTCCGACTAATAAAGATTCAATTTGCATGCCGAACTCGAGGTTTTGCGAAATCGCCCATAAATACATGATCTACATAAGTATAGCTGAATCGAAGAAAGATCGGCCTATCTTTCAATGCAAAAATCTATGGGAAAAATCCCATAATTTATAGCTTTTCCCGCCTTTTTTATGGGTGAAATGACTGGCTTATAACTGATTTTCGATTGAGCGGTGAAACATTTTGTCCCTGTTACGGTATTGAATGGATAACGAAGGGATACGCATTAAGATGAATGATAGATTTTTAGCAATGAATATATTGTAAACGCACCTGTAAATGATTATAATCATATTTCAATCTGAGAAGACATTTTGGGCTATATAGATTCGGAGCGGTAAATGAATGCATTAAAAATCGAGTCGGTAACCAAGACATTCGGCAGAAAGGTCGCGGTTGATGATTTTTCCCTGCAGGTACCCGAAGGTGTAATCTACGGACTGCTGGGACCGAATGGCGCCGGCAAGACTACCACTATACGCATGGTGATGAATATAATTGCGCCTGATGAGGGCAAAATAACCGTCATGGGCGAGGAGATGAATGAAGAGGCCAAGGACAGGATCGGATTTCTGCCGGAGGAACGCGGCTTATATCAAAAAATGGGAGTGCGGGATGTCCTGACATATCTGGGTGAAATCAAAAGCATGGATAAATCTCAAATCTCCACAGCTATCGAGGAGTGGCTGGAG
>WJIM01000344.1 GCA_014730285.1 Candidatus Zixiibacteriota bacterium | reverse complement strand
ATACCGGTCTGGATCATGGCGGGATATGTTACCATCTTTCGGGAGATCGATCAAAGCCTGAGTAATTCTGAAAAAATCGACTGTTTCATTGTGCAGGGAGGAGTCGGTGCGTTAGCCGCCGCCGCTTCATGGTACTACAACACTACCCGCAAAGCCGGATATATGAAAATAGTCTCGATCGAACCGAGAGAAGCGGCCTGCCTTCTGGAGTCCATTGACACTGAAGGTGGAGAACCGTTGAAAAGCCGTGGAAATCTCGATTCAATCATGGCCGGACTCAATTGCGGCACACCCTCGCTTACAGCCTGGCCCTTTATAAAGCATGGTATTGACCTGTTTATGACAATTGAGGATTCGGATGCTGTCGATGCCATGCGCGCTTACTATAATCCGCAGGGGGATGATCCGCAAATAGTATCTGGCGAATCGGGAGCATCCTCGCTTGCAGCTCTGAAGACGCTATGTGAAAATGAGAATTACCGTGATGCGAGAGACTTCTTAGACCTCAATGAAAAAGCGACGGTCTTACTGCTAAACACAGAGGGCGATACCGATCCGGAATTCTTCCGCAAGACCGTCGAGAGTTAATCTCAGCGCTGGATTTCCCTTAGTTTATTCAGAAATGGCTGCAGCCTCCCGGGATCATTATTGTGATCGAAATAATAGGTCTTGAGGAAATTGAAGTCTCGTATTATCTGCTCCGGAGGGGTTTGTTCGAAATTTTTAATATATTCATCCAGAAAACGGGGCAGGTCCAGAAATACGACTCCCGGCTTCTTTTTTAGCTCATTCATAATCTCGTTTTCATAAATAAATATATGCAATATGGTCGAGTCGAGAAAAAGCGCCTTGGTGCTGTCTTCAATCGGTAATGATGTAGGCTTTAACACGAAATTGATTCCCCGCCTGAACATATAATCCCGCGGAGCCATCTTTTCATGTCCCGGACGGCCGCGCTCTTTTAGCGGGAGATGAGCGATGTATTCATCCGTCAGTCCGGTATGAAGCTCCACAACATCAGGCAGTTTCGAGTAATAGGCGGTCATTGCCTTGGAACCGTAAAATCCGATGGTAACATCCATCCCGCTCAGATATTTCTGCATATTGCGGCCGTCTCGCTTAGCCTGCTCAACATATTCGGAGGGATAATAAGACCTCTCATCAGCTATGCCGTCGATCATCTCTTGCGGCTGATCGAATTGATTCCACCTGAAAAATACCGCCAGTATCAACACAGCTCCCACTGCTAAGCGCAACTGCGGTTTACGGCTCAAATACAAAATCCCGGATTCCAATAGCAGGAAACAGCCTGGCGTGATCGGTATGAAAAAGCGCGCGAACATGAAATCCCCGCCGCTTCTCACAACATAGAAAACATAAGGAATAATAAAGAGAATTCCCAGAACCCATACCCGATTCAAAGTCGTCTCCAGTTTTTTCTGAGCTATATATCTTTTCAGGATTTCGGGTATTGTCAGAATCATAGCGATCGGCAGCAGGATCAGAATATAGTATGTCCGGACATAAAGCATAAGGTATGTCAGTCCCTGTGAGAAATATGTTAGATACGCCGACTTTGCATAATATGTATTCGGGAAGGGATAGCCGTAATAGGAATACCGCCAGAGCCAGTAGGGCAGATAAATGATTATCAACGGCAGTACATAGGGGAGAAGCAGTTTTCTTTTATCACCTCCCAGCATAAGAATATACGGGATTCCCATGATATAAAAAATCATGGCATCCGGACGGGTCATTGCGCCCATGATAAGCACATACCCCGCCAGCAAAAACCATCTTCTTGAATCCTTCAAGACCAGTAGCGCAAAGCCGAGTGTGACCAGCATGGAAGCCGGAGATGTCTCCAGACCCGAAGTAGCATAGATATGGTAATCATGCTGAACCAGAATTGCCATTGCCGCCGCCGGAAACACAAGCGATCTGCCGCCAGTCTCTTCTCTCTTCGACAGCTTAAAGGACAGGTAAACGAGTATAGCGGCGGTTAGCATATATGCTGTGATACTTAAAATGTGTGAAAAGACAATCGGATCAATACCCGCAAGCATCCCCAGCGCAACCAGGATTGTCCAGAGATAATTGGTGTAGCCCTCCACCTGCTCGCCCGGATTGTACACCAGGCCGTGCCCTTCGATCAGATGCTCCGCATAACGATATGAGATAAAAGCATCATCGCCGACCCAGGCCAGAGAAATCGCCTGATAGAGCCCGTAGAAGGCGGCCAGCGCTACCAGTACCCAGATGATTAATTGAGCGGTCTCGAGTCTGTCTTTCATATTCTTCTAGTATTTTTTGATCTGAATTGGCAGTATAATCCTTTTCAGCTGAAAAATCCAGAATGCTTTGGGATTATTTGGTATCCGGAAGGCTTTTATTTACTACTGAGCCGAGATCTTCATCTGTCGATAAATACCGATCATAAAGGCCCCGAAACCCAGCATGGCCGAGATTGCATAAAGATAAATGCCGACTGTGGGTATACCGTAAAGTGGTGTAAGAATTATCAGACCCAGGATAAGCGATCTTCCCGGCGAGCATTCCTTATTACCCGTTATGCGCACTATTATGAACCGTCCTAGAAATACTGCTACAAGAATATTCGCCAGATAAAACATCAGGAAAAAGATAATAAATACAACCGCCAATAATGGTACCAGTGAAAAAACCGGCTTATAGAACAGCGCAAACATGAATGTGAGAAGGAATACGGCCGTATAAATCATCATTGCCGCCGCCCCTGCCAGGCCGATTCCCAGCGACTGGCCGAAACGAGTGTTGAGTATTTTGATCAGTTCGCGTATCTGCCGGCGGAATAGAAGAACGAAAATTATTCCGACCAGTAACGCGGCAAAACCAAAAACGATTCTCCATGAAAGCGGTATATCGAAAAGCCCCCGATAGGATATCTCCTCGTAGTCAATGACTCCGCTTAAGACCTGGGCGCCCTCCTCGATTTCCGCCTCATTCGGCGAACTGTAGGTAAGTATGCCCTCGATACGGCAGCTTGGCTCAAGCCGAAGCTGCTTATTGGCGACAATTCTGGCATCACCCTCGATTACGCCCCCTAAAATTACGGTCTCGGCATTGATTCTGAGATCGCCCCCGATAGTGCCCCTCATGTGTACAGCGGCCGCGTCGATATCGACATCCCGGGCAACACTGCAATCCCTCTGGACAATAACATTTGAACCAAATCCAAATACAATTCTGCGTGGTAGAGCGGCTACCGTAAGATTCCGTCCTATATTGGCATCTATTTTTATAGTGTGTCCCAGCATCCTGGCGGACTGACGGATTCTGCCGCCGATAAAAATATCCGCACCCACAGCATTGACATTACCGCCGACCTGATTAACAGTAACATTGATTTTTTCCGCAGAGATAATCAAATCTCCGGCAATTTCGTTGAGCTCCAAATCCTCAGCCTGATTATCGCGAATGATCAGATCATCGAAAATTTTGTCCGGCAGAGTATCGACACCATCCGAGGAAGTAGCTATTAAAGCATATCCCGGAGATGCACAGAACATGATAGCAAGGATCGTACCAATTAAGAGCGGGAAAAATTTGATCTTGAATGAGGAAAAACAACTTTTAATCATACAGGCTTGCCTGTTTGCATGAAGGCTCAATAATACCCAACATTTTTTGCTTGATTTATTCTGTCAAGAACTTAAAATATATTAATTGCCTGAGACTTAGCAACAAAAAATGAATGTTTTAATATTATTACTTCTTGCCCTGGCATTATTCTGGCTGGGCATAAGGTTTTACTCCCGCTTTATCTCCCGGCAAATCGGCTCAGATAATAATATACCTACACCGGCGGTTTCCATGAATGACGGCCGCGATTATGTGCCTACCAGGGCGCATGTTCTGTTTGCTCATCATTTTGCCACCATTGCCGGGGTTGGGCCGATTATCGGGCCGGTTATGGGCTTTGCCTACGGAGTGCTGCCTGTTCTGGCATGGCTTATCGTGGGTGCGGTCTTTTTCGGGGCGGTGCACGACTATACCGCCATTTTTGCCTCGGTCCGCGAGCGAGGTAAATCCATGGCGCAGATTGCCGGAAATGCGCTCGGAAAACAGGGGTTTGTCCTGTTTATAATCTTCACGCTGGTAATGATAATTCTGGTAACCTCGGCATTTTTGGGGGCCGCCGCTAAATCATTGACCTCCAAATGGCCTCTCGAGGATCTGACTCTTCCTCAGAATCAGACGCTTCTGAAAACGGTTACCGAGGACGGCGTGGTCAAGGGTATTATCGGCGGAATCGCTTCAACCTCGGTTATAATAATCACCGCCTTTGCGCCAATTCTGGGATTTTTGATCTATCGACGCAAACTGCGTTCGCTATATGCATATATCATAGCCTTCGTACTGTGCATCGTATCGATATATATCGGATTTAAGCACCCGGTTGCGCTTGATCCAAAAATCTGGATGGCGGTTATCAGCATATATACATTCATCGCCGCAGGCATTCCTGTCTGGATAATTCTTCAACCGCGCGATTTCACCAATGTGCAAATTCTATATGGCGGGATATTTATTGTATCTGCCTCACTGATTATTGGCGGACTGGGCGGACTTTCGATCAATGCTCCAGGTTTCGATTTTGCCGCCGGAACCGCAAATCTGGGCATGATATGGCCCATGATGTTTATAGTCATCGCCTGCGGAGCTATCTCGGGCTTCCACGCTCTGGCGGGAGGGGGGACCACCTCCAAGCAGGTCAACAGCGAAAAGGATGTGCGGAGGATAGGCTATAATGCCATGATTCTCGAGGGAATTTTGGCCACTCTGGTACTCTTAACACTTGCCTCCGGGCTGGGACATCAGGACTATCTGAAAATAGTCTGGCCCGACGGAGGAGGAGGCAATCCGATTCTCGGATTCGCGCTTGGTGTTGGAAATATTGTACACAACGCCTTCCCGTTTATCACGGTCGCCCTGGGCTCAGTCTTCGGAATCCTCATGATCGAGGGATTTATCGTTACCACCCTCGATTCCGCAGTCCGTCTGAACCGCTATCTTTTCGAAGAACTCTGGAATATCCTTTTTTCCGGCAATGTGCCTTCCGTGATGCGCAAATACTGGTTCAATTCGGGATTGTCGGTTGTTCTGATGTTTCTGATGGGCTATTCCAATGCTTTCGCCAGCCTATGGAAGATCTTCGGAAGCGCCAACCAGCTTCTGGCCTCGCTGACCCTTATGGCAATCACGGTCTGGCTTTATGTGCGGGGTAAACGGGTCTGGTTTACTATGATACCAGCCGCTTTTATGATATTAACAACCCTGGCCTCGCTTATATATCTTCTTCTAACCGATTATATACCAGCGAGTAACTGGATTTTGATCGTTACCGATGTGGTCCTTCTACTGCTTTCGATTGCGGTGGCTGTGCTGGTTGTAAAAACCGCAATTCGGCTCCATCGGGAACGAAAACATGGAGGCCATACAGCGTTTTCCCCCTCAAGTCATTGATTTTATGCGTTAAATCATCATGTTTTTTGACCTGATTTAATCCCCATTTTTTTAAAAGATCACCTCTGAGATGCAAGGAATCGGCTCCGAATGCCGATACCTAAACAAATAGGTTTCATTTGTTTAACGGTCTGACAGGGAAGATGAAGAGAGGATCATTCAGGTCATTATTTCCGCGTGAGGAGTATTTCTTCATGTTTACCAGAACAGTTT
>WJIM01000343.1 GCA_014730285.1 Candidatus Zixiibacteriota bacterium | reverse complement strand
GTACCCAATCCCCTCCGGCATTTCCGTAGAGATTACAGCATTCTAAATAAGCCAGGCCGTGCACAGCCGTTCCGGATTCAGAGAATGCTATGATACAGTTTTCCAGTCTGGGATCGGAATACCTTGAATATATTCCTCCCCCATAGGCCGCACTGTTGCCATAGAAAGTACAATTTACGAATTTGGGATGGGACTTGAAAATGCTCACAGCCCCACCCTGATAATCGCCCGTATTGTTTGCAAAAATGCATTCCTTGATCAGCGGGGATGAAGAATCGCACATGATGGCGCCGCCTTCGTAGCGTTCGTGAGAATAGGGCCCATAGCCGTTTATAATCATGAAACCTGTCAGCTCTGAAGTAAAATCCTCACCGCTATCAAAAGTAAATCCCCGGTGTCGATCGTATTGCGATCCCTGGCAGTCAATGATTGTCTCATCCGGGCCGCTTTCAGATATCACCACTATCTTTTTGCCGAGAAAATTGAGATCCCGATTTCCCTCACCTGTATAAACTCCGCTGGCAACAAGTATCGTATCGCCGTCCACTGCTGTGTTTATCGCGTCCTGAATCGTGGGCTTGAAGGAGGGTACATTAATTACAGAGACGAAATGGGTCAGAAAAACAGAATGAGTCCAGGATCCCCAGCCATCCGATTTGCGCACCCTGATACGCATGAAATATTTTGATCCATCCGATAAAGCCGCCCCGGCATATTGCGCGCTTGTGTCGGATGAAACAATAATTCCGCTGCTCCACATCTCCGCAGAGCTCCAGTCATCGTCGCTGCCGACTTCGATCTCATAGGCTTCCTGTTCAGTGGAGAGCGTATCGAAATAGCTCCAGTAAATTATCGGATCGGGAGACGATATTACCGAATCATTAATAACAGGCTCATAACCAATATTAACCGCGATGGGTAATTCTCCATGGCATCCAATCCCCATAGCGCCTATCAGTCCGCATTCAACATTAACCAGGGGGCTGCAGGAGGATAGGGAGGATATAGAATAATCGCCGTTCTCAAGGTCACAAAACTGCGGGTCGACCGAGATATTGCCGTTCTGCCCGTATTGGTCAAGAATCGGGCCGATCCAGTTCCCACCCTGATTGCCGTAAATGTTGCAGCAACTCAATTCCGGCTCACCCCATAATCCTTCCCCGGTTGTATTAAAAGCTATTATAGTGTTTTCAATTGAAGAATTGAAAGTTTCCGAATAAATTCCTGATCCGAAAAAAGCATCATTGCCTACAAAAGTACAGCTTTTTATTGTGGGTGATGCGGCAAGCAGGTAGGCTCCTCCACCGTTCTCAGAGGAGTTCTCGCTGAAGATGCAATTATCCAGAGTAGGCCAGCCTCGTATAAAATATCCTCCGCCCCCTGTCTCCTGGGCAGAATTGGATTGAAAGATGCAATCTCTGATGAATGGGAATGCATCTCCGTCGATGGAAATTCCGCCCCCTCTCACATGAGCATAGTTATCGCGCAAAATACAATTTGTAATCAGACAAGAAGCGCTAAAGCAGTTAATACCTGCACCTACAGTAGTATACGCATTTTTTATAGTGAAGCCATCGAACACCGTGGTTGTATCCTCCACAGAACCAATTGTGATACCACGATGCAAATTCTGTTGAGTTCCCTGACAGTCTATGATTGTATTGTCGGGGCCGTTCTCGGATTTGAGCACAATCGATTTATTTATTAGAAGCAGGTCACGGTTTCCCTCGCCCGTGTAGACACCGTCGGCAACAAGCACTGTGTCACCGTCCCAGGCTTCATCGATACCGGCCTGGATCGTAGGCTGATCCAGAGGGACATGTATAACGTTATCTATATGGGTATAGAAGTGTGATTCCATCCACATGCCCCAGTTGCCATCCTTTTTAAGCCTGATTCTGAGAAAATAATTCTCTGCTTCCTGAAGAGGATTGCCGGCATACACCGAATGAGTATCAGTCGAGATTATTTCACCGCTCGACCACATCTCGGCCATGCTCCAGTTTTCATCCGTGCCGACTTCAATTTCGTAAGCATCCTGCGTCGAGCTGACTGTATCATAGTATGACCAAAAGATGTCAGGGGTTTCATCAAAAATGGTATCGCCCTGTGCCTGTGGTCCGTAGTTGATATCCAGAGCAATCGGAAGATCACCATAGCAGCCTACATCAATTGAGCCAATCAGCCCGCATTCCTCGTTTATCATCGGACTGCAGGGCGAAGTCGTAAAGATGCTGAAATCTCCTCCCGCGAGATTACAGAACAACGGCTTTTCAGAAATATTGCCATTTTGCCCGTACTGGCCGATAATATCGTCCACCCAGTCTCCCCCGGCGTTGTCATAAATATTGCAGCATGTCATAGAGGCGTCGCCTCTGACCGCTTCACCATCCGTGCTGTATGCTATCAGGCAGCTGCTTACATACGGGTTCGAACCGTAGGAATGAATTCCCGCGCCGTATTCGGCAGCGGCATTATTTACAAAGGTGCAGTTGTTAATATCGGCGCTGGATTGATGCATGTGGATTCCGCCGCCATAATTGGCCGAATCTTTTATAAACGTGCAGAATTCTATTCTCGCACCGGCTTCATGAAAGTCAACCGCCCCGCCCCATCCTGAAGAGGTGTTCTCTTCGAAAACGCAGCTTTCCAAAACAACCCCGGAAGACTCGTAATAGTGTATTGCTCCGCCGTGTATGGCGCAGTGATTATTCGTAAAGCGGCAGTTCCGAATGATGGGGGAGGTGTTCATGCATCGGATAGCCCCGCCGCTTCCGGTTGTCCAGCCGTTTTGTATCGTGAATCCCTCCAGGATAGATGTGCTGTCTTCACCGCTGTCGAACAGGAAAGCCCGATATGGATCAGCCTGCGATCCCTGACAATCTATTATGGCATTTTCAGGACCGTTTTGTGAAACCACGATAATTTTTTTGCCGAGAAAATTGAGGTTGCGATTTCCATCGCCTGAATATGTACCGTCAGCCACCAGAATCGTATCCCCATTCAGGGCGGCATCGATTGCATCCTGTATGGTGGAAAATACCGAGGGCACATAGAGTGTGTTCTTCAGATGAGTTGTGAAAGAGGAATAGCTCCATGCGCCTGTGGATGCACCATTGCTTAGTCTGATTCTGAGGTAATATGTGCTGTTGTCCTCGAGCTCCATACCGGAGTAAACAGCCTGGGTGTCAACCGAGGCAACCTGTCCGCTTGACCACATTTCAGCCACACCCCAGTCATTATCCGAGCTTACCTGGATTTCATAGAACTGCTGCGTGCTGGCAACAGTATCAAAATATGTCCAGTAAATTGACGGGGTGGGATGAAGCACTGTATCGGCATGAGCCTCCGGACCGAAGTTGATTTGCAATGCTACAGGCAGATCACTGTAACAACTCACCGGCAGCGCCCCGATCAATCCACACTCCGTATTTACATAGGGACCGCATTCTGAGATGGATGAAATGCCGAACTCTCCTGAGGCAGTATCGCAGAACATCGGATCGACATGCAGATTATTATTAAGGGAATCCTCTCCGGCAATATCACCGATCCAGTCACCGGATTCATTTCCGAAAACGTCGGTACAGCTTAAATCCACAGCGCCCTCAACAGCATTGCCGTTCTTATTGAATGCGATTATGCTGTTTGAAATCTGGACAGTGTAATGATAGGAATATACCGCAGAACCCACAGGGGCGTCGTTTTCAAAAAATGTGCATGACATCATCGAGAAATTTGATCTGGATGAATAAAGGGCGCCTCCTTCAATGGATCTGTTATTCCTGAAGAAGCATCCCTCAATATAGGGATCACTATTGCGGGAATAGATTGCGCCTCCCTTCATATCCGCAGTATTATCTTCAAAACGGCAATCGATTATCTTTGCCTTTGAGCCATTATCACAGGAAATACCCCCGCCAAATGCATAAGAACGGTTATTCGTAAATACACAGTTTAAAATAGAAGGGGAGGCTCCGTCGCATAGGATCCCGCCGCCGATACCGGGTGCAATCGCGTTACGAATTGAGAAGCCCTCAACGACCGAAAGCGAATCCTCGCTATTCATAAAAAGAAATGCGCTGTGGCTGTCCGGTCCGTCACTTGCGCAATCGATATGAGTGTATTCCGGACCGTATTCTGACACTACAGCTATCCTCTTTCCATTGAAGTCGATATCAGTATTGT
>WJIM01000342.1 GCA_014730285.1 Candidatus Zixiibacteriota bacterium | reverse complement strand
GTTGTTGTTCATGACCGGCGAGCCCAGAATAACCGCGCGCGAGTCCAATGCCTCGGTGATGGCGTCACTGCGATGATTGAAGCGCAGATCGAGAACCTGCACCGAAACATCCTGTGAGGCGATACCTTTACCGATAGCTCGCGCCATCTTCTTGGTCGAGCCCCACATGGTATCGTAAACCACAACAGCTTTTTTATCGGCTCTGCCGGAGCTCCATTTGTCGTAGAGTTCGATTATCTTATCGACATCCCTGCGCCAGATCAGGCCGTGATCGACCGCTATCATATCGATCTTGAGATCGTTTTCCCTGAGCTTCTTCAAAAACTTCTGCGCCGGAGTGGCGAAGGGCATGAAGATATTGGCGTAGTACTTGGCCGACTGCCAGTACAGTTCGCCCTGATCGACCTCGTCATCAAAACGTTCGCTGGTGGCCCAGTGCTGCCCGAAGATATCATTCGAAATTAATAGACTGTCCTCGGGAATATAGCTGACCATACTCTCCGGCCAGTGCATCATCTTCGAATCAAAGAACTGAATAGTCTTCTCGCCCAGTTCAATCGAATCACCTTCTTTGATAACCTCAAACGGCCAGCTTTCGTCATGGAAATGCCGGATCAAAGCGTCTTTGCATTTAGCAGTGCAAAATATCTTTTCCGGTTTGACTATCTTTAATATATCCGGAAGTGATCCCGAGTGATCCATCTCGGCATGATTGACTACGATATAATCGATCTTCGCGGGATCGGTTACCTGACTGATATTTGCCAGGAGGTCCTTTTGAAGTTCGACCTTGACAGTGTCGAAAAGGACCGTCTTTTTATCCACCACAAGATAAGCGTTGTAGCTTGTACCTTTTTCGGTGGAGTAGCCATGGAAGTCGCGAAGGTCCCAGTCGACCGCCCCCACCCAATGTACATTCTTTTTTATCTCAAGTGGTTTCATAGTGTCTCCGTATTTGTTTCTGCATCGTTGGATTTTTTGTTGGTCAAATCCCTGTGGGATTTGACGCCTTGTCAAATGTCAGAGACATTTGACCTACATAAATTACCTGTATTTTCATACATCCTAATTTTCGGTGAAGACCAACTCGTCGTATTCGGTTTCGAAACGGAGCTTGTGCTTGGCCTCCTCCTGAGCCAGGGCCATGAGCATATCACGGATAGCCGGATCATCGGCCTGCTCAGCCAGAGAATTATACAACTTAAATGCATTCTTCTCGGCCTTCATAGCGAGAATCAGGGCATCCTGAAAATCCAGGTTAGGAGTAAGCTCGACCAATTCCAGATGATCCCCGATTTTCAGGTCGAGAATTTTCTTCTCTGACTTCTGCAAAGTCTTGCCCTCTTTGGCGGCAAGGAGCTTGGCCTTGTGCCCTTTCTCTTCCTGCGCGATCTTCTCGAACATCTCCTTGATATGAGGCTTATCCATCCTGCCCGCAAGATCGGTATAAAATTCGGCCGCCTCTTCTTCTTTGCCTATTGCAAAATCCAGTATTTCATCTACAGAATTGAAGTTCATATTGACCTCGGTATTTTATTGGTTGCTATCGTTTTAAAACGGGGAGAAACCTCCCGCTGACCAGTAGTCCTCTTTCAATTGCTGTTGCTGTTCCCATAGAGCATTGTAATGGCCTGTTTCCCAGTCTGCCAGTTCCTTATAGAACTTTTTTACATCGGGATAACTGGTTTGCTCGGCCTGCTCTTTGTAGAACCTGATCGCATCCAGCTCGAGCTGGACCCCGATCGAAAGCGCGCTCATCTCGATATGCGCATCTTTGATACGCGATTTCAGCTTGTCCGAAAAGATCGGAGAGATTCCGGTCAGGTCTTTTCTGGGACCGAGCGAAAGACTCGAATCGGGCTTGCCGGTTTTCAGGATAGCATCGTACTGCTGGCGCAGGAAATTCATATGATCAAGCTCTTCACGCGCCAGGGTTTCGAAAACCTCTTTGCCCTTTTCATCTTCGGTACTTCCCGCTGCCATCATATAAAAACTGTAGCCGTCACGTTCGGCCGAGATCGCTTTCACCAGGCCGTCGGTTAATTTCTTGTGTTCATCAGCCATAATAAATTCCCAAAATTATGATTTCAAACGAGCTATGAAAGTATTATTCGATCGGCGATTCCATGGAGAATTCCTGGAAATCGAAGAAATAGCCGGTATTATTGAGATAGTCGATCTCAGCCTGTACGATAGCCTTGTGGCCTTCCTCGATTTTCATGAAATGCTCGAACATCTTGCTCTCCTCACCCATCTCATCGACCATACGCTGGTAGAAGTTCGAGGTCTCGGTTTCCAGTTCCAGGGCTTTGCGCAGCATCTCCATCTCGGAGCCGTAGTCCGATTTGGACATTTCTTTATCCAGCTTCTTAACGCCTTCATCAATCGCCTTTTTTGATGGTACAATCGTATCCAGCTTTTCGGTGGTAATTTTGCCGGTCTTCTGCCATTCCTCGAGCCTGCTCTGCAGGTAGTCGATATGTCCCTGTTCTTCCTCGCCCAGAACCTTAAAAATACGCTTGCCGGTATCATCAGAGGCATTTTGGGCGGCATCGACATAAGTGTCACGCACTTTAGTCTCGTATTCGAGCGCCATTTTGATTGCTTCTTCAAGTGTCATATTATCCTCCGGATTCATTTCCGTTTCTGTCATCGATACTGGAAAAAAGAGGGCATCCATCGATAAGTTAGATGAATGCCCTTCATAGAATTATCAATTCAAATCAAACCTCGGCTTATTCACCGCCGCCAGTGCCTCGTCCGCCCAGCTCACGGTCGAGCATGAACAGGCCCGGCTTGCTGTCGCCGACAGTTTCCAGCCTGTCGACTATTTCCTTGGTAGAGGCTTCTTCCTCAACCTGCTCATCGACATACCAGTTCAAGAATGATCTGGTGGCATGGTCTTTTTCATCATTGGCCAGATCGACCAGCTTGTGAATAAGGCCGGTGACTTTTTTCTCGTGCTCATAAGCTTCCTGGAAGACCTCGAGCGGTGAACCCCACTCGGTCTTGGGGCCGTCGATAGCCTTCAGCTCAACTTTGGCATCACGGTCGAAGACATAGCCGTAGAATTTCATGGCATGTCCAACCTCTTCCTGAGCCTGGGCCTTCATCCAGGTTGCCATACCCGGGAAGTTGATATTCTCGAAATAAGCCGCCATTGAAAGATACAGGTAGGCCGAATACAATTCGGCGTTAATCTGATCGTTAATAGCGCTTTTCATATTGTCGTTTAACAATTCTATTTCCTTTCCCAATTCACCCTTTGTTCAGTCATTAAATCATATTAATGACAAAACAAAACTGAATTCATGATGTTTCCAAAATCCAGAAGGGATTTCCCTTTTTTTGGGATTTTTATATCCCGATTATATATGAAAAATATCCGCAGATTAAGAACCGTACGGATACATATTTTTCTTGATTACCTCAAGATCCTGCAGGAGCGAATTATGCTTGTTCTCATCCTT
>WJIM01000341.1 GCA_014730285.1 Candidatus Zixiibacteriota bacterium | reverse complement strand
CATTATAACCTACCGCCATCCAATATCAATATATTTATTATAGATAGATGATGCAATCTTTTTTTTGTGGGTTTCTAAAAATCTAATGAAAAAAATGCCGGAGGCCGGAATCGAACCGGCACGGGGGGTGAACCCCACTGGATTTTGAGTCCAGCGCGTCTACCAGTTTCACCACTCCGGCATTTGCAACTCTATATATACAAGCAATATCTAAATTTCAAGCTATTTTTTTCATCTTAATGCATGTCATCCTGAGTGGGACTAAGGCTATCCTTATTTCTAACAGATTCTTCGGTCGCTTCGCTCCTTCAGAATGACATGATGGGATAAATAATTACTCCAGAAACAGCTTGTAGATTAAAAGGCGGGTGCTGAGTTCTTTCAAAGTGTCGTTTTCGGCCGGGGAATCATAATAGACATATTCGATTCGCCCCTGAATCAACTGCTTCGGTACGATCTCGGTACAGGCGGCATCGGCCCAGCCATAAGAGTTGTCGCCAATAATCAGATAATTGCCTTCAGGAATTGTGACTGTATGAATCTCCTTCCGTTCAACGATCTCCGAGCCCTCCAGCTCCATCCGGGGCACTTCCACAGGCTCGATTCCGGCAGTCAAAATCTGATTACCGTCCAGAAAGATTGCATTATTCTTTATCTCGATCTCCTTCTCCCCCTCGGCCCAGATTCGCCCGATCGACAGACGACCGTCATAACGCGCATTGCGGTACAGCACGATCTCATCCGGCTGAGGCTCCTCGAACCAGTAATGAGTGCGGCTGATATAGAGCACATCGTCACGGTCGTAGGTACGCGTCATACAGTCCACATCGACCTGATAAAATTTATACAGAAGTTGCCCGGGAAGATTGGTCAGAATCAAACCCACCATCAACACCACCATATAGAAAATCCAGTTGTTGGTGACTTTGGTTCGGTACTCTTCTGTCTGACGGTGCGCGATTACAATCGCCTGTATAATTGCCAGGATATAGATCCCATAACGAAAAAATACCAGTTTTTCGGGGAGGTCGGGGGATATGACCGACATGAGCACATGCGAGAGTATTACCAGATTTATTATCAGAAGCGCCAGCATTGTCTGCCCGGTATAAAGCTGACCCATACCGGGAAAGAGAACACCCATCACAGCGGCCAGCCAGACCTTGCGCGGCCCGTCGTCAACCAGCCTGTTGGCGGAAATGTTGTCGCTTTTTTCTACCAATTTTGAATGCCGTCGTCGGTTGTGTCGGGCTGCTCGATATTGAAGTCCTTGTCATCCTGCTCGGTGAATACGCCTGCTGATGGATGGATGTGGCAGTACTTTTTGGGCAATGTTTTCTCGGTAAATATCTCCCGCCCGACATTGGCACATTTATCCGTAGCCAGCTCCCCGGAATCGTAGCAGACATGCGCATAACGGATGCCCTCTGGCTCCTGGAAATGCGCCTCGGGTGTATCGCCGGGGATATTTTCATGTGCCGCGATCATAATCTTGGTCCAGATCGGCAGTCCGTTTTTGGCGCCGGTCTGATTGCGTCCAATCGACAGCTTAACATCGAAGCCGACCCAGACAGTCGAGGTTATCTGCGGAGTATAGCCGGAGAACCAGTTGTCGGCGAAATTATCGCTGGTACCGGTCTTGCCGCCGGCCTCGCGATGGAATCCGCGCCAGCGCGCGCCATGCCCGGTACCCCGCTGCTCATCCATAACCGACTTCATCAAATCGACCATAATATACGCCGTCTGCGGCCTGAGTACCTCTTCCTTCTGCGATTCCGTATTCTCCTCCAGGATATTGCCGTAACGGTCCACCACCTTATATATAAAGCGCGGCCTAACCTTCACACCGCCGTTGGGAAAGACCGAATAAGCCTGCGCCAGATCGATCATCCTAACCTCGCTGGTGCCGATTGCCAGCGAAAGATCGGGCGAAAGACGGGTGGTGATACCCATCTTTTTGGCATAAAAGATAGCCTGCTGGGGCTGAACCATATTGAGGAGTTTGATTGCAATCAGGTTGCGTGAACGATAGAAGCCCTCACGCATACTCATCTTGCCGTCGAATTTATTGTCGAAATTATGCGGACGCCACTCCTTGGCGCCGGGAATCGTATAGACCACCGGAGTGTCCCACATCTGCATACAGGGCGAATATCCATTGTCGATTGCCGCGGTATAAACGAACGGCTTGAAGGCCGAGCCGGGCTGAAGAAGTGACTGGACAGTGCGGTTGAATTTGGATTCGCCGAAATCCTTACCGCCCACCATAGCCAGAATATCGCCGGTGGCGTTTTCCAGCACGATTGAAGCGGCCTGAATCTGGCGATGCCTGTAGGCAATCGAATCGCCTTCCTCATCGTAATATTCCACCGCGTACTCATCGAAATGCGGATGTTCCGGGGTATATGTTGAATCGATTCGAGCCTGAATCAGTTCGGTTTGCTCCTGGATTGCATCCTCGGCCACCTTCTGGATATAGGGATTCAAAGTCGTATAGACCGAAAGCCCGCCGGAATAAACCGCAGAATCGCCGTATGTATCCACCAAATACTGGCGCACATACTCGGAAAAATACTGGCCGTAGTATTCCGGTCTGCTGGAAAGATCAAGCTCGATCGGAATCTGCTTTAAGCTGTCAGTCTGCTCCGGAGTGATCTTTTCATTCTCAGCCATCAACGACAAAATCGTATTGCGGCGGTTTAATGCTTTCTCGGGATGACGGATCGGTGAATAACCGTAGGGAGCCTGTATAAGACCCGCAAGAAGCGCCGACTCCTCGATTGTCAATTGCTCTACATCTTTATTGAAATAATTCTTGGCCGCCTCAAAAATCCCGAATGAGCGGTTGCCGAAATCATATTGGTTCAGGTACATTTCAAGAATCTCATTCTTGGAATAAAGCCGCTCGATCTTAATTGCTGTCAGGGCTTCCTTGATTTTTCGCCCGATGCTGATATCCCTGTTCAAAAAGAGCATTCGCGCAAGCTGCTGGGTGATCGTGGAAGCGCCCTGAGAACCGAAACCATGCATTACATTTTTCAAGATCGCACGCCCCAGATCACGTGAGGATATTCCCCAGTGATTGTAGAAATTTTTGTCCTCGGCAGATAGAAGCGCATCCACGGTATGCTGCGGTATTCGGTCGAATGTTACCAGATGTCTCTGCTCGGCAAAATATTTCTGAATAACCGATCCGTCCCGCGCATATATCCTCGTTACCAGCGATGGCTCGATATTATAAAGCTTATCGATAGCCGGAAGCTCGTGGTTGTATATATGGATCATATAGGCCGAGAGAATTCCGGTCGTGATCAGAAATATTCCCAGAACTCCAATCAGGATATATCTTTTTGAAAGGAGCTTTCTTTCTTTTTTCTTTTTGGCGGGCTCAGATCCGCCGTTTTTCATTCTTCGTCTTTGCATACCATAGATTATACAGTGTTCAATGAAATACGCATCAAAAATTTTATTTTTGGGATTTCAATATAATTCAACGAATTATGCCGCAATTTGATCCGTAATTATTTGGATTTAAGGACAACATCTTCGGTCTCGAAACGCGCCCGCACGCTGACCGTATCGGCAAAAAGATAATACGGCTCGGCATATTGCACTTCATCAGT
>WJIM01000340.1 GCA_014730285.1 Candidatus Zixiibacteriota bacterium | reverse complement strand
CTGCGCTTCTGATTGCCTGGGTGGCAACCGCATAGATTTTTTCAGCGCCAATTTCCTGAGCCTTCTTTTTGAATGAGTTGATGTCCTTAATGGCTCGCTTCAGGCTTTTTTCCGCTATATTTCCGGTCTTTTTGAGGCCGGATGCCAGACGCGGTGTTTTGCTGTCCTGATGTATCGGTTCTATTTTATTATTACTGTGAATTTTGGCAACTAAAAGCAGGATCGTGTTCGATCCGATATCTATTGAGGCTAAAGTTCTCATGTAACCAGTGCGGTTTTCTCGAATCCAAGGCCGACGGTCAGGCCCCGGTAGAAATATCCTTCCTCCACGAACGGCAGCCAGATCAATTTCTTTTCATCATATTCAAGGTAGAGCCTCCAGAGAGCCTCCAGATCGAGATGCTCCAGATTGTCTTTGCCCGCCAGCAAATACGGAAGAACCATCTTCCAGGCATGCTCCGAATCGACACAGGCTGCGGTGAAATTATAATCAGATTCATCCAGCCTGTCAAAGTCAATTTCATCAATTGCCCTGGAAAGCGAAAGCGAGAGACGTGCCGCGCGTTTGAGATTCGATATTTCGAATGCAGGTATGAAGATCGTATCGGAATCAAAAACCAGAGCCTTTTTTATGATTTCGGCATGATCGGAATTACTGAGCCGAAACATCCAAAACGGAAAGAGCAGATTATGCCTGTGGTCACCTCTGGGAAGATTAATTTGCATAGATTGATATTTCTCTCCCCTTGATTGATACATCCGACCGCAGTTTGAACAGATAAACATCTCGCCGTTTTTCTGCCGGGGAAGGTCGAATCCGCAATGCTCGCATCTATGGGCGACCATCTTGAACACCGTGCCTTCTCGGGATGAGTCAAAATTTAGCTCGCCAAAATCGAATTTACCCTCCTCAACTTTTACGACTCTTTTAGCGATACAATCCACGATGCCGTAATGATTCCCGGAATCAATCGAGAAATTTATAATCCAGAGAGGCAGATAGACCACGCTGATCTGCGGACACAACGCTTTTGAATAATTCGATGCTGACTGCTGTGAGGCAAAGCGTTCGTAGCTCCCGATTGACCTCTCATACCGGCCCAGCGCATAGGTCAAATCGTATTTGAGATCGATAAATCTTCTGTCGGCTGCGCGCTTTGGTGTTAATGGGAGAAGTCGCATCACTGAAGTCCTCACGCCCAGCGACTCTATCCCGTATTCTCCGCTGTCGAATGCGGCGAAACTCATCTCGCGATCCCGTAGAGCCGAGTTCTGTTCCTCTGTATTATAGCGGTATTCCTGGCCGTCTTCGGAAGCGGTAACATGTTCGATATATCTCTTTCTGTAGTTATATACTTTGCCGGAGGCACGGTAAAACGGCAGATAGACTTTTTCGATTTTTCCTCGGCGGTTTATCAAGGGCATGTTGCGTTTCTTGAGCTCCCTTTCGAGAAAGAACAGGGCTTCGCGGCGCGGCAGGTCGCCCTGCACCAGGAAACTCTCCATGCCCGACTGCGGAAGCAGCCTGAGCATGGAACCGCAGTTTCCGCAGGGCGCTATGATCTCGCTACTCTCGAGCTCAACCGGGCCGCCGCAAAAGGCGCAAACATGTGCAATTTTTGTTTTCGAGGATTGAGCCATAGTTATTCAATCTTCTCGCCGCAATCAGTACAGAACCTGGTTCCCGGAGGATTATCCTTGCCGCAGTTTTCGCACTTTACCTTTTCCTCTTTATCGAGATCATGCCCGCAGAAAGGACAATATTTGGATTCTGCGATAACCTCTTTGGAACAGTTCGAACACCTGCGTTCTACCGCGATTTGATAACCGCATTTATAGCAGTATCTCGATTCGGCAGGAGTGTCAATCCCGCATTTTGGACAGGCAATTGTCGGGATCGACTCAGGCTTCAGATTAGTCTGCTCCGGCGCGAAGGCCTTCGAAAGAAATCCCGGGGCAAGCATTGCAATACCTGCTCCCAGACCCAGACCGGCTCCCGACTCGGCCGGCGAGCAGCCGTCAGAGCCGCCGCCGAATGCCTTGGCCATGCTGAATTTCAGGTACTCATCCAGATTGCCTACCGCCTCCATACCGGCCTTTTCATCGATTCGTTTCTGAACCTCGGGCGGAGGTGTAATCGAGGAGATATAGAAATCCAAAAGTTCCAGGCCGTATTTGGAAAACTCAACCGCGATAATATCCCTGGCCATTTTAGCGAACTCGGTATACTGCTGAGGAAGATCTAAAATGGTATCCAGCTTCTCGCCAAAAAGGTCGTTTAGGCGGGCGATTACGATATCCCGCAGGAAGGATTGAATCTGTTCGGTTGAAAAGAGCGCCTGACGGCCCACCACGGAATTCAGAAATACCAGCGGCTCGACAATCCGCATCGTGTAGGCGCCGTATCCGCGCAGACGAATCAGTCCCAGTTCCTTATCACGGAATGCCACCGGATCCTTGGTGCCCCATTTAAGATCTGTGAAAATTTTATGATTAATGAAATATACTTCGCATCTGATAATCGATTTGAATCCCCACGGCAGCGATAGAAGCCGTGTGAGTACCGGAATATTCAGCGTGGTCAACGTATGCCGTCCCGGTCCGAGAGCATCGGTAGCCTTTCCGCTCTTGAAGAAAACAGCCGACTGGCTGTCGCGCACCACAACCTGCGCGCCAAGTTTTATATCCAGAGTACCTTTTTCGGGGATACGGTGAATCATCTCATCAGAGTTCTGATCCATCCACTCGATAATCTCAAGGGCAATACCCATAATTATTCTCCTCGGTCTGTTTTATTCCTTTTACCGATTATCGACAGAGTTATTCAAGGCTTAAAGAATGGTGCCCGGATGTCGGGGGCAGGATGGTAGGTCTAATTATATAGAGGACAATATATTAGAGGCGATGTCCAAATTTTGCACATAATGACGCCGATCGCGAATTATCAGCGAATCCATTCGCCGTTAATAAAGGCGCTGTCGAGTCTGATAAGCTCGTTATCCAGGAGTCCCACGCCCTCGGCATAATACTCATAATACTCAATTGTATCTGAACTCCCATCAGGTTCATAATAGTGCAAGCGGGCAACATCGCCAAAGCTGCCGGCTGGCACACTTTTATCTATAAATCCTTCAAATACAATCCAGCCAATGATATCAAAGTGATACATATCCCCATCCTGTTCATAAAAACCATCGGAATCAAAGTCGTATCTATCATTCACCTGCATATTAAATGGAATTCGCAGAGGGGGGGCAAAATAGGGTTGAATTGTGTCACCAGCAAAATCAAAGGTAAGCATATGGACATAGAAACCGACTGAATCGCCGGCATTAATTATTCGCCAGGCTTCGGCGGTGCCGCCGTTTTCGAGGACACGTATGCAGTTGTAACCATTGACGAGAGTATCACCATCAATCTCACGCTTGATTTTTTCCGAGTTGGAATTCGTATAATACCACGTATCGCCGTCACTGACAGGGAAATAAGCGGCGGTGAATTCGGGATCGTTATCCGGACCGTTGCCATTAGAGGAACATCCGATTAATATTGCAAAGATTAGAAGTGCCAGCGCTTTTTTCATAATCAGTCTCCGTTTTTTACAGGTTGTCATTCTGGGGAAGTCCCGACTTTAGTCGAGGATGATCGAAGAATTTTTTTCAGTTCAAAGAGATTCTTCGTCCGTCAAGAGCCGGATCCAAGACTTCGCTCAGAATGACATTTCACTCATAAGGGCATTTTTTTGGCAAGCCCTGAGCTTGTGAACACATGTTATTAAAACTTAAACCCCAAATAAACAGCTCGGTTCGGATTAAGCAATGAAATAATTTTGGGCCGATTGGAATTTGAATGTTAAATCAGGTCTGGGAGCGGCTGCTTAAGAAAAATTGCTTGATTTTTGTATTATTGGGATATATCCTGCGTATTCAAATAGCTGAGCTTTTTAGACGGAGAGATGTCCGAGCTGGCTTAAGGAGCGCGCCTGGAAAGCGCGTGGGCCTTTTTGGCCTCCTGGGTTCGAATCCCAGTCTCTCCGCTTTTATTCGTGCCGCCTTGAATCAAGCATCAAAACATTGATATAATTGACAAGCATTAAGAATTTATTATATTTCCTTAACATCCGCAATGAAATGACAATTTATATCAGGAGGGATAAATGGCCAAGAGGGGCAAAAGAGATATTGAATCAGTTCTCGCCGCATCAAGCAAGAAGGCAGAGGAAATCCAGAAACTGATTAGATTAGATGAGCTGCCTGAGGCCCTCTCTGCGATCAAAAAGCTGCAAAAGAAAATCGGTGAATCTTATGAAGTCTGTATCCTCTGGGGCAAATATTATCTGGCCAAAACACAGAACACCCGTGCCGAGGAATGGTTTCTCAAGGCTCATGAATTGAATAAAGCCGCCATATACCCTTACGAGATACTTGCCGCGATATATGAAAGCTACAATGAACCTGATAAGGTCATAGGCATTCTCTGGGAAGGCGCAAGAGATAGCAGTGATCCACTGAGGTTCTATGTCTTGCTGGAAAATATCCTGATTCAGAATGATAAGCAAGATCTGGCGTTTGAAATGGTCAAGGAAATCAAGAAGCGTTATAAAAATAAAAATGAATTGTATTATAAAAAAGGAGAAGCGGCCTATTATCTGAAACTGTACCCTCTGGCGATCGACTGTTTCCGCAGATGTATCGACCATAATCCACCCTACGAACATATATATAGTTATCTGGCCTACTGTTTTCGTGAATACGGCTATTTGATGCTTGCGCAGCATTACCTGGCAAAGGCAATCATGCAAAAGCCGGATCAATGGGAGGCTTATAATGAGATTGTTGCTGTGATGCTGGCGGCTTCTCGAAGCGCTCCCGATGATGTTTTGACAGGGCTTCAATTAAAAGCGGCTGAACTATCGAATAATCTGGGAATGAGTCTTCAGCAGGCGTATCTCGACAGTGATTTGAAAAAGATCAATGAGGCCTGTGAGGCATACATCGATAACATGAGTATGGCCGGAGATAATCCGATAGTCTACACATACCTCAGAGGCAAAGAGGATATCGTTTACGAAAAGACCATGTTTGCTGAATTCTTTAAGAATGTGATCCTCTCTAATGAAGAGATAAACCTGAGTCTGATTAGCGCCTATGATATATTTTCCGAATGTATCGAGGCTCTTGAGGAAATAGGCGCCGATCAAGAGGCGCAGTATTACATGGCCTGGAACGATTATTTCAACGGGCGCACCTCCACAGCTTTTAACAAATTCACCGCCCTTCATGATTCGGGTGAGCTTTCTTTTCGAATGAAAGAGGGTGTAAATCTTGGGCTGCAGAAAATTGGCGAGAGCTCAGATTTGATCAGACCTGAGAGAAAGGATACGAAGGCAGACCCGATACTTTCCAAATATGGCTTCCTGATATCCGATAAGATACTTAGGCGCGGCAGCAAATTTTACGGGATGGAAAACATTATGTCGAAAATCTCCCAGGCTTTAAGCCGTGATTCAAAAAGCAGTATCATTCTGACCGGGGCTTCCGGGACCGGAAAGACAGCAGCTGTCTATCAGTTTGCCCGCGAGCTAAAGAGTTCCGCCTGCCCGAAAAATCTTCAGGGATTTTCTATTTATCAGCTCTCCACCTCATCAATAATGGCGGGCGCGAAATTCATCGGAATGTGGCAGGAGCGTCTGCAGGAGGTCTGTCAGGCTGGAAGCGTGAAGAATAAGGTGATTTTGTATTTTGAGGATATCGAAAATATTTTCGGCGCGGGCAGGTCGGTCGATGATAAGTCCAATTTTTCGAACTACCTTATACCGCGTATAGAGGCCGGTGAAATTATTATCATTGCCGAGCTCGACAGCAATCAGGCGCAAACGCTTTTGTGGGAGAACAAGAAATTCGAAAGAGTCGTTTCCCTGATTGAGATGAACGAGCCATCCGAATCGGATCTTTATAGTATTGTAGAAAACATGGCCACGGACCTGGAAAAATCCAGAAATACTGAATTTTCTCAGCGCAGCCTCTCTGAGATAATCGACCTGACCAAAAACCTGATGCCCAATCATGCCTTTCCCGGAAAAGCGATTGACCTGATGAAGGGAATCGCAAATGCATTCGGGAGCGATGATAAAAAGGATAAGATCAGGATCGATCCTGAGGATGTTATCCTTAAGTTTTCTGAGGCAACCGATATTCCAAATTTTATCATCGATAAATCCCAATTGATTGATATCGACGGTCTACGGAAGTTTTTCCGTGATAGAATTTTGGGGCAGGATATCGCCCTGGAATCGGTTATGAATGCTATCACCGCATTTAAGGCGCGGCTTTATGACGACACCAGACCGGTCCGGAGTTTTCTCTTTGTGGGGCCGACCGGGGTTGGGAAGACCGAGACAGCCAAAGTGCTTGCCGAATACCTTTTCAGCAGCCAGGATAATATGATTCGGCTGAATATGTCGGAATACAGCGATAAAGATGCTGTCGCCAAGCTGCTGGGTTCGGGTCCGGAGGGAGAGCGGAAGTCCAGCAGGTTTCTGGACGACGTCAGGAAGAAGCCCTTTAATGTCGTACTGCTGGATGAGATCGAAAAGGCCAATCCCGATTTTTACAATATACTTCTGCAGCTTCTGGACGAGGGGACTATTTCGGATGCCAGTGAAAAGCCGGCATATTTCAGATCATCCATAATCATAATGACCTCCAATATCGGCGCGCGGCATTACACAACACATTCAATCGGCTTTGGAGAAGAGGAGAAAGTAAAAAATGTTCAAGGTTCGGTTTTAAACGAAGTAAAGAATTATTTTTCGCCGGAGATATTTAACCGCTTCGATGAGGTTGTTTGTTTCAGACCTCTGGGCAAGGATGTGCTCGAGACCATAATAAACCGTGAAATCGGCAAGGTTTTTCAGCGCCGGGGAATTGCCATGCTGGGGGCAACGGTGGATGTTGATCCTCTGGTTAAGGAATATATTGTGGAGGCCGGATACGATCCCAAGTACGGCGCAAGACATATCAAACGAGTCGTCGAAAAGGCGGTCGCCCTTCCCCTTGCGCGGCTGCTGGCCTCGACAAAAATCGATAGCGATGATATCATAAGAATCAATATGCGGGATGGTGAACCGTCCGCGAATTGCATTCGCGCGGAGGAGACCTCAGACGAGAAGTACAAGACCGCCGAGAGCGATACCGAAAGCTTAAACGAAATCCAGATACCCGGCCGTTCACTTAAAAACATGCTGGAGTCGCTGGAAAGCCGTGTGGAATCGCTTAAAACAAGATTCGAATATACGGATGCCTGCAAGGAAAAGGAGGCCCTGCAGGAGCGAATGAATAAACCGAATTTCTGGGATGATCACAAAATCGCCAATAAGTCTGTCAAGCGTTTTGCGGAGCTTAATAAGCGCACGGATCGAATCCACAAATGGGACAGGCTTTTTGAGCAAATCATGGCCACCGCTTCAGTGCCAAAATCGAAATTAAGCAAATACGATGTCTCGCGAATTAGATCTCAGCTCGTTGGTCTTACCAAAGAGCTGGAATCAGCCGAGTTGGAGGTTCTGCTCGAGGGCAAGTATGATTCGTCCGATGCCTTCCTGATGCTGACCGGTCTGGAGAATAGCGATGAGAATATCAAATGGGTACTGGAGATGTCCAATGTCTATTATAAATGGGCCAAGCGGCGCGGATATTACTGCAAGGTTTTTGGCGAAGATACCAAAAACAAATCGGGCGAGATTTCATTATTCATGCATATAGCCGGACTAAACACTTACGGACTTCTTAAAAACGAAATGGGCATCCACCGCAAGATTCTTACGCGGCAGCCCTCCCGTGGACCTCAAGCCGTGAAGAAGACTCCGAAATCGAGCTATGATTGCCGGGTGCTCGTGCTTCCGGATACCGATTATCCGGAGGACGACGAGGATTATTTCAGTCTCAAAATAACAAAATTGAAGTCCAGCCTGAAAGGCATGAAAATCAGGTCCATAAAATACAATATCGAAATGAAGCATAAGCGGGACGGAATCGATCTTCAATTTTACTCCGACAGCTCGATTCAAAAGGACAAAAACCTGGCTTCCGATTTATTCAAGGCGTTTATAATCAATTACCGCAAGTATGGTTCGGCAGCCATAGCCCCACAGGATTCACCCTGGGGATCGATTGTGCGCACATACGAAAGCGGCGATCGAAATCGTGTAATAGACCACTGCTCTAAAATAGTAATCCAAAATCCCAAGGATTATCTTAACGGCAAAATCGATTCCCTGCTTTTGGAGAGAATTATTTAGTATGCGGGTCGGGCCTTACCGGATCTAAGCTCAAAGAAGTATGCTATTATTCTGTTATTGACAGGCCGGAAAAATTGCTTAGATTTCGTTAATATACTTATATTGGTTGTGGAATACTCGCACTTTACAGCAAGAGGTCATAAACAGCAAGCCGGAAATACTGATACCGCAAATATGATAATCCGGCTCTGAAATTACAATAATCCGGAGAAAAAAATGAATAGAAAGACATCCAGTGTATTAGCAGCGAGGTCTATCCTCTATCTTCTTCCCGTTACATTATGCTTACTGATATCTGCTACAGTGCAGGCTTCCGATTTGCCTTCAAGTTTCGACCTGCGGGACTTCGGAGGCAAAAACTATGTCAGCTCGATTAAATCTCAGAGCGGCGGAACATGCTGGACACATGGCGCCATGGCTGCAATGGAGGGGAACCTTATGATGACCGGAGTGTGGGCGGGCAACGGCGAAGATGGCGAGCCCGACCTGGCGGAATACCACCTGGACTGGTGGAACGGTTTCAATCAGCACAACAACGATGATACCGATCCCCCCACGGGCGGCGGACTGGTTGTCCATGAGGGCGGCGATTATATGGTGACCTCGGCTTATCTGGCACGCGGTGAGGGTGCGGTAAGGAATGTCGACGGCCAGCAGTTTACCAGTCCCCCTTTTAGAAGCAGTCCGGATTATCACTATTATTACGCGCGGGATATCGAATGGTATGTGACCGGAGCCGAACTGGAACATATCGACATCATAAAGCGCAAGCTGATCGAGCATGGTGTAATTGCGACCTGTATGTGCTATGACGCCGGACTGATCCAGAACTATGTTCATTATCAGCCTCCTGAAGATGAGCGCGAGCCGACGCACGCCATCGCTATTGTCGGATGGGACGACAACAAGGTTACTCAGGCGCCCGAACCGGGAGCCTGGCTCTGCAAAAACAGCTGGGGCGAGCATTGGGGACTGGACGGCTATTTCTGGATTTCATATTACGACAAGTATTGCGGAAAGCATCCCGAGATGGGTGCGGTGGCGTTCTATAATGTGGAAAGGATGAAGCACAGCAAAACCTATTATCATGATTATCACGGCTGGCGTGATACGAAGGAGGACTGCTCCGAGGCCTTTAATGCTTTTGTGGCGGAAGGTAATGAACTCCTTCTGGGTGTAAATTTCTTTGTGGCACAGGATAGTGTCGACTACATAGTGAAGATCTATGATGATTTCGTGAACGGCAATCTGGAAAACGAGCTGACTTCTCAAAGCGGGCATTACGATCATAAGGGCCTGCATACAATCGATCTTATCGATCCGGTCGAGCTTAAGGCCGGGGATGATTTTTATATCTTTCTGGAGCTTTCGTACGGCGGCCATCCATTCGACAGAACCTCCGAGGTGCCGGTTCTTCTGGGGAATAAGTACAGGACGATCGTGGAATCATCCTCGAATCCGGGAGAGAGCTTTTATCGTGAAGAGGGTGTCTGGAAAGACATCTACGAGGTTGACAGCACCGCTAATTTCTGTATGAAAGGCCTGACCGTAGGCTTCTGCATAATCCCCAATCAGCCTCCGACCGGCAATGTCGGCCATCATTATGAGTTCGATCTGCAGGCATTCGGCGGAACCAAACCGCATCACTGGAATAAAATTGCCGGACAGATTCCATACGGATGTGAGTTTGTCGGCGATACGATCGGCAAGATCCAGGGAATGCCGAATTTTGCCTCAACTTTCTATGTGGTAATAGAGATGCATGACAGCGGCGATCCGATGATGGCAGACACGATGAAGTTCGCCTTTAAGATCGATCCTCCGCTCCCAATGTGCGGCGATGCCAACGGTGATCAGACGATTACGGTATCCGATGCGGTTTATCTGATCAACTATGTCTTCATGCAGGGTCCCGAGCCCGATCCGTTTGAGGTTGGGGATGTTAACTGTGACGGCAAGATATCGCTGGTTGACATAATCTACATAGTAAATTATGTCTTCAAGAGCGGACCGGAACCGTGCGCAGAATGTAAGTAGATAGCTTAAAAAATATGACCGATAGAACCCGTCTCCTTTCGGAGGCGGATTCTTTTATTTTATCATTGACAAAAATATCCCCTAATGATATTTTGATTGTAGAGATTTCACCCAATAATAGTGCCAGATTGAGCTATCTTTGGATGGACACCGTTTATGAGGGACTAAGACAATAAGTTAAATTTTTATATGCTTCGGGAGGTTTATGATGAAGAAGGTATTGTTATGTATTGCGGCAATATTGCTGCCTACTGCAATATCGGCCGTAAATAATG
>WJIM01000339.1 GCA_014730285.1 Candidatus Zixiibacteriota bacterium | reverse complement strand
GTGCCCTCCTCGTCAACCTGCACGAATGTGCTGTGGATTACAGCGCTTATGAAAAGATCGATAATCGAGCTGATTCTGCTGAAATTTGCATTAGAGGGTTCGAATGCAATCCCCATTCCAAGAGCAGTTAGATCGTTTTTGAGCTCACGATTATATTTTAGCCTGAATTTGGGCATCTTTAGAATAGTCGTATCAACAGTAAAACTGGCCATCCAGTCGCTCCAGGTAGCATCATTCATCTGATTTATCAATCCGTCCAGCGAATGTCCCTCGCGAGGAAGGAAAATCGACATGCAGTATCCGGCGTTGCCGTAAGGGAGCTGTATGGCCTGGAAATCGTCATTGAAATAGCGCAAAAACTCATTCTCCTGACGCATCATATCGCAATCGACGGTACCTCCGTTGGAGTGATGGAAACTCTCCACCTCCGTATCATCGGGATCGAATTCATATTTCCAGGTGGCTTTGAAATAAACGGCATTGATAAGGAACATCATAGTTGTTGGATTAATTTCCTTGATAACGTCCTTGATCTTATCATGAGTTTTTTCCTCGATCCAGGCATTGATAATATCCTTTGCGCCGGGATTAGCAAAATCCAATGCCGCAACATAAGCATCGAAATACACCTGATTAATATCGATAAAGTCCTGTTCGACCTCGAATCCCTGGCGATACCAGATTGAATTGGCGATTTCCATGATCACTTTTGGATCGATAGTGGTAAGAGTTTTTGTAAGGTCACGGTATGATTCATTGATTGCAGTATCAGCCATACCCTCGAATCCGAGAACATTTCGCATGTCTTCTTTAGTCTCCCCGTCAGCGCCGTTGAATGTCATCCCCAGCGCGTAAGAGATACTCAGGGGAGAGATGAAAATATTCGTATCAGCCTCACTATTGGCAATCTCTTTGAATATATCGAATGCGAAGCTGTTCGAGGCGCTGATTACTTCTCGTTGCGCAGGAGTCGGATCGGGCGGATCGATTGGATCCGGATTTTGGATTGAATCACTGCATTGCAGAATACCCAGACAAAGAACAGATATCACGAATATTAATGCATTCCTATACATAATGACCTCCCTGCCAATGGGATTGCATATTAATTATATCGTTCGGCCTGCGATATAATTGACGTAATTTCAAATATCGTTTCGGGTGAGAATTCTACGCTGTTTTCCCTTCTCCTATTTTAAACGCAATGACGATAAAAGTGTCAAATTATTTTCTGTTCTTTGTGAAAAAAATATCCTGTAGCTGTATACAATAAATGTGAAGATGTTGATATGCAATTAATTAGCTTCAAGCGGCAAGATTACGGACCTCTTCGGATTACTTAAAATCGGATGAAAGCGCTTGACTTATGGTGAATCGGCGTTAAATTATGCCATTCGGTGAACGCTTTGGCCGGGTTGGATGTTATTTAATTTCGAAGTTTCGGCCGATGATTTTGAAAAAGTCGTATTATATAGAGAGGTTCTTATGGCCAAAAAGAAAAAAGATATTCGGACGCATATAAAGATGCGCAGTACCGAGAGTACCTACGTGTATCATACTTTCAAGAACCGCCGCAATGATCCTGATCGTTTGCAGTTCAAGAAGTATGATCCGATTCTGCGCAAGCATGTACTCTTCAAGGAAGAGCGTTAATTTTTCGCTTCGATATCTACATTAATCGATATTTCCGAGGTGCCTGATTCTGATATTTCCAGAGGCACCTTTACTTTTATATCATCGATCATACAAACACCCGATTCATCACTGCAAAAGTAAACCACAGCATCGAAGCTCAGCTCGGTCATCCCCGGCATGGCCTTGGCTGTCAGATTGACCGGAAGCTTTTTTGGGGTCAAATCCAGATCTGCCGGCGTCTGGCTGAATTGCAGTATCTCACCGTTATTGGACATATAGTTTATCGAAAACGGAGCGTTGTCGATATATTTATATCCCTCGGGAAGCTTCAGGTCGAATATAACCCTGCTTTCCCCGGGTTTTATATTCTGCTTTGGAAGCTCGACTAATCTACCGGTAAATTCGGCTTTTTCTTCTCTTTCCAGCTTTTCCAGATTCGAAAACTGCATTGTGCTGACTATTCCGGTTCGGGTGTTGATAATCCGTATAGCATGATTGTTGACATCAGCCACATACAGGTTGCCGTCAAGATAGGTCACACCGCCCGGTTCGTAGAACTGCGCTTCTACAAGATTCCCGTTTTGGTAGCCGGATTCGCCGGTACCGGCATAAGTTCGGCTGGTGCGCTTTTGGGGATCGATTGTCTTGATCTTTGAATTATATGTGTCGGCAACATACAGGATGCCATCATGATAGACTATTCCCAAGGGATGCTGTAGACGCGCCTCGTTATGATCGCCGTCAACATCGCCGTACTCGAATAAATCATCGCCGACAATAGTCCTGACCTCGCCTTCGGGATCGATATCAGCCAATCTGATCGAGCTTATTTCGCTGTCGGCAAAATATAACTTCTCACCGTCGGTGGTAATCCCGCTTGGCTGGGCCAGAGCCGCCTCGGCCAGAGGACCGTCGATACGTGCCTCACGAGCCGATCCGGCAAACGGCTTGGTCTGAAGCGTATTCAGGTCTGCTATCCAGAGCTGATGTGATCCCGCCATGGCGATATATAGTTTATTGCCAAACTTGATAAGATCCCAGGGTGAATTAAGGCAGACCTCGGTGCCCGTCCCGGGGATATTATAGCGGTCGGCCTGCTTTCCGCAGCCAAGGATCGTCTCCACGGTTCTATTCTTCAAATTTGCTCTGCGGATCAGATGATTTTCGGTATCGGCAATATATAGAATATCGTCATCCAGATATGTCCCCTGGGGACGATTGAACTCGGCTTCCTCGAAAGAGCCGTCGGCCTGGCCGTTATTACCCGAGCCGATAACCTCGAGGATTTTGCCGTCCGGATCTGTGATTATTATCCTGTCGTTATTCGAGTCTGTGATAACCAGCCTTCCCGATACAGAATCGGCCTTAACCTTGCCGGGGAATGAAAGCAGCGTATTCGGCATCTCGGCTTTTTCCAGATCGAGCTCTAACGGCCTCGGTTCCAGTTCATCGCGCGCTGAAAAGTATTTGACCGCACGGCCGATGATCTCATCGAACGGTTTATAAATACCTTCCCCTGAATGCACACCGATAATTTTACCCTTGGGATTAATCAGCACGAACGAAGGCCATGCGCTCACGCCGTACTGGGTCCAGATTCGGAAGTTTTTGTCATTAACCACCGGATGTTCTATGCCGTAGCGAAGGATTGCCTGGCGAATTGCCTCGGTGCCCTTTTCGTTGGTGAATTTAGCCGAATGTAC
>WJIM01000042.1 GCA_014730285.1 Candidatus Zixiibacteriota bacterium | reverse complement strand
GACCGCATGAATCAGGTTGGTTTGCGGGTGTCGGAATTCAAGTCGCCAGGCATGCAGCGCCTGCCGGCGCATGATATGCAAAACGTTTTTGGCATCCATACGATATTGATCGAAGAGTCCCGGCAGTATTTTGCTGTCCCCTCCGTAGTCCGGATCGCCTACAAGGGGGTGTCCGAGATGCGAGAAATGCACTCTGATTTGATGTGTTCTGCCGGTACCGAGCGAAATATCGACATGATCCAGGAACTTATATCTTTCCAGAAGAACATATCTGGTAATGGCAGTGCGTCCCTCCTCATCCACAGCCATTTTGCGCCGGTCGGTGGGAAGCCGTCCGATGGGAAATCGTATCACCGCCTGTTCCTCACGAAGATGTCCCCATACCAGAGCCTGATAACGACGCTTGATCCGACGTTTTTTCAATTCCAACTGCATATAATTCAAAGTCTCTTCGTCCTTGGCGACAATCAGGAGTCCGGAGGTGTCTTTGTCGAGTCGATGCACCAATCCGGGCCTGCGGGATTCATTCAGCTCACCTTTGGCTTTAAGGTAAAAGAGAAGGCCGTTTAAAAGAGTGCCCTTCCAGTTGCCGGTGCCGGGATGGACTACAAGCCCGGCAGGTTTGTTGATAACCAGAAGGTAATCGTCCTCGAAGGCAATATCCAAAGGCATCTCCTCCGGTTCGAGTTCGAACTCTCTGACCGGCGGAAGCTCACCTTCGATTACATCCCCTTCGCTGAGTTTTAGATTGGGCTTTGTCTCGGCATCGTTGACTTTTATGCATCCCTCTTTTATGAGATTCTGGATTTTTGTGCGCGAGAGCCCCTTTGTCTTTAACACGAGAAAGTGATCGACTCGCTGACCTTCGCCATCCTTCTCGACTATAATAGAAAAATGATCCATAATCTATAACTTCATTTCAAGTTCGATCTCATCCCTGAGGGGGATGCCGTCCATGCCAATGCTGGATATCTGGGGCTTCAGTTTCCTTGAATGTTCGATGGCATTGACATGGATCGCTGCGATTATAAAGCCCCTTTTCTGGTAATATTTGAGAGCATGCATGTTGTCGTTGGTGGTAATCAGCCAGAGTCGTTTACACCCAGCCTTGCGGGCAGTATCCGCAACGGCCTGAATATTGGCCCAGCCGGCGCCGGCATTTTCGATCATACTGTCGAGCGTCACGATCTCGCATTGATCGGCCTCTATATTGTAAGTTACGATTCCAGCCGGCTCACTTCCGATAGAGGCTTTGAAGCCGGGTAGAAGATATGCCTCGTGAATTATTCCGCGCGATACGACCTTCTCCGATCCCCAGGCATCGACCATAAACTGCTTCAGCCATTCTCGGTCATCTTGGTTTAACGACCGTATCTGTATGCCTTCCATCTTATAAATCCTTTCCAGGCATCCCTTTCAGAGTATAGAAACGGCTTTTTTTGCCGTCAGGCAAATTTTCTTTTAAACAAAATGCCATTTTCATACGTTTTATCTTTTCAATGACAACTGGAAGTTTGCAAACTTTGAGGAATTTCTTTTGAAAAAACTACTACTTCTTGGGCTTACACTACTATTTCTCGCCTTTGCAGGCGGATGCAGCAGTAATCCAGTCGACAATTCCTCTACTGATGTAGAAGAGGAAATGGGCGATCTGCCTGCCGATGGCAAATAATTAGGCGATAATTCTCTTCCAGAGATTATATTTTCCGTGTCCTCTTGATAGTGTTCATGCTCTCAACCTGTATATTTTGTATAAAAACGCAGAAAATGCGCCGGATGGATTTTGATTCCAACGTCAAATCCGTATATCGAACAAAGCCTTAAGCAGGATTTCATAGATATGCACGGCCATTAATATTTCGCGCATTTATCCGGCTTTTTATCTTGACATATATTGGCTAAAACGGTATTATTTAAATAGATAACTGACTAACTATCCTCTTACCCTATAATAAGCCGTCTGATGATTTTGTCTATCGTTGGACCGTTGTGTCTTATTCATAGGTTTGATAATAATCTAAAAATTTTAAGGAGCGTGCCCCATGCGTTGCAAAAAAGTATTAATATTTGCCCTGATGCTGCTCTTTCTTGCAGTACAGGCCATGCCACTGGCGGCCTGGGACAGACTGCAGGGGGGAACGGATAGCTTCTCTGCCGAAGAGAATGCCGATGACGACGGCGGTGGAGGCGGTGAAGAGCATCCGTGGCAGGACGATGATGGTGATGACGATGATACCATTAGCGGATTCAGCAAGGGTATCAAGGCGCTGATCAGTCTTTTCTTCGGCAAGAAAGATACAGAGCAGAAGCCTGCGCCGAAAAAGGAGAAAGTGAAAAAGGATCATTCCGCTAAGAAGTCAAGTACACTGTTTAGAAAATATAAATAGGTGGCAATAAAAGCAGGTTATGAAATCGATTAAAGCGACAGAGATCGATAAGCAAATCGTATTCGATATCGAGTCTCAGGTAGAGGAAGGCGACTATAAGCAGGCCCTTGCCTCGGTGCGTGAGGCCGAGTCGATCAAGGGCGATGTGCTTATAAGCTCGGCACATTTCCTCGCGGTTAAGGCTCGAGTGCTGAACCTCATGGGGGATTACAGTTCGGCTCTCGATTCGGCCGGGGAGGCTTTCAGATTGGCACGCAATGATGCCGATAATGATCTGGTCGCGAAGATACAAACCGAAGCCGCCAAGGCTAATCTTGCCAAAGGTAAGACCGAGATTGCGCAACGTGAGTATCGTGATGTTATCGCTGCTTACAGGCGCTCCGGCAATACCAACGGTATCATCGATACTCTAAACCGTCTGGCGCAAATCAGCTTCATAAACGGCGATTTTTCCGGTGCGGAAAACCTGCTTAACGAGGCCCTTGATTATGCTCAGCAAAACGGACTCTCGGAAAGAGTTGCCAAGCTGACCGGTAACCTGGGGCAGATCGCCAGCATGATGGGTAAGTTCGATCTGGCGGTGAATCATATCACCAAATCGATTTCCAAGAATTCGGAATTGAATGCATTTCCAAACCTGTGCCGTGCCTATCTCTCCCTGGCCTTTGCTGAAATGCGCCTGGGGAATTATGACTCATCGAGAAAGTCAATGCATAAGGCGGGAAGCCTAATCGAAAAACACAATCTTACACGTGAGTACGGCATCTATCATGAGTATCTGGCAGAGCTTGAATATTGCCTGGGGTCATTTGATAAAGCTTTGGATGAAATAGAAATAACTCTGGAACATGCCTACAAACTCTCCAGCGCCAGTGCCCTTATTTCACAGGGCGAGCGGCTGAAGGCGGAAATTCTGGTTCAGCTTGGAAAAGAGCAGGAAGCAATGTCCTCAGCCCGAAAAGCTATTGAGGTGGCTGAGGAGATCGGTGAAAAGCTGGAGGAGGGCGCCGCCAAACGTGTACTGGCAGAAATATACGCTCAGCGCAAGGATATCCAGAAAGCTCGAGAGCATATATATAATTCCATCGAACTGGTAAAGGAAAGCGGAGCCAGATATGATCTGGCACGCGCATATATCTCGGCTTATATGATTCACAGCGGAAATGTTGGTGAGTCGCGCTATTATCTCCAGCTTGCACGAGAGCTGTATACGGCCATGAATCTCGAATTCAACCTGATTCGATCCGTGCCGCAGGATGAGGATTCGGGCGGAAGCTACGATGTCTCCACGCCTGACGGCAAGATCATAAGCATAGTAACTTCCAACCGCCGCATGCGGGCAATCATGCGCGCGGTGGAATCGGTCAAGGATTCGGATATTCCGATTTTAATCGGGGGCGAGACCGGTACCGGCAAGGACCAGTTGGCCAAGTATATTCATTACTCCTCTAAGCGCCGCAGCAGCCATTTCGTGTCAGTCAACTGCGCTGCAATTCCGCATGAGCTGGCAGAATCAGAATTGTTCGGGCATGTCAAAGGCGCCTTTACCAATGCTGTGGGCAACAAGGACGGCCTGATTGCCGCCGCCGACGGCGGTACGCTCTTTTTGAATGAAATCGGCGAGCTTACTCCGGCGATTCAGGCCAAGCTTCTGGGGGTGCTGGAAAACAAGAAGATAACCCGTATCGGTGATTTGAATCCGCGTAATGTCGATTTCAGGCTAATCTGCGCCACCAACCGCGACCTTGAGGAAGAAGTGCGCAACGGCACGTTCCGTCAGGATCTGTATTTCAGAATTGCGGTTATGACTTTCGAACTGCCGCCTTTGGCGCAGAGAGGGGACGATATTCTGGCCTTGATCACACATTTCCTGAGGGAATACGGTTTCGAGGTTTCACCTGAACGTGATTTCGCCTCGAAAGAGCTTCGTGCAAGCCTGCGAAAATATGACTGGCCCGGAAATATACGCGAACTCCGCAACGAAATAAATCTCCTGGCGCTGTCATATCCCGGCAACACCACGCGTGTAATTGGTGAGCTTGCCGAGAAGCTCTCGAATGAGGCCAATCAGACCAAGGTTGATCGCAACGCCGGCCTGGCAGAACAGATCAGCGCTTTTGAACGCAATCGAATTCTGGAAGCTCTGGCTCAAGCCGATTATGTTATACGGCAGGCGGCAGTAATCCTCAAAATGCCGGAGGCTACCTTGCGCTCGAAGATCAAGAAACATAATATCATCCTTGCGTAGAAACTAAAAAATCCGCAGATATTAACGCCTTTCCCGTAACTCCCTGATAATAAATTCATTGCAGACACTGCCTGCCCATTTTCGATGATCTCGAAGCAGATTTTGCGTTTTGCCTCCAATTTTTATTCCGTAACTCCGGGGGACTTTCCGTCGATGTATCTTACTGCACATCAATAATATATAGATGTTTAATGGTGGCTATAAAATTTCGGCACAGAGATTGCAAATAAAGTAATTCAAGCTTTAATCGATTTGCATTTTTTTCCGGGAAAGTCCTCCCCATGCGAATTTTATCGGGAGGCTTTGGGCTTTATCCCCTGTAGTTTGGCGGAAATTACAGGGGATTTTTTTATTATATTTTGAACATCATAATGTCAAAAATATGTTATATACGACATTGAAGGTCATTTATCCAATTGACCGCAAAGATTATCGGAAGTGATTTAAAGCGATGAAAAAGAATAAAAGGCCCGAGGAAGCCTCGGAATCATCTATAGTTAATAGAATTACTATGCTGCTGGCGGCCAAACGTACCTCGCTGGCTGTGCTTCGTACCGGGCTGGCGCTTTTGACCCTGCCATTTTCGGTCGTGACTGTGCTGATCGCGACCTCGCGTTATTATAATATCGCCGATAATCTCCTCTTTATAGTGCCCCTGATGATTATGAATACTCTGCTCGTGGCGCTGGCAGTGTATTTGATTGTGCGTTCCATGAAAAGGATTCATCTAATGGATCATCTTATTCACGATCTTAAGGAGCAGAGCGCCAAACTCATGGTAACCACCGACTGGGAAGAGGAATTCCGCCCGCCTCATCATGATCAAAGCGGATAATCTCGCATTCACCACATCCAAAAATCGGTTTACAAATCCTCTAAAAAGAGTTATAATCTCAAAAATTTTGGAGGCGGGATATAAGCAAGCAAAAAACCATAGCCAAAACAGTTTCTCTCTCGGGAGTGGGACTTCATACCGGATGCGAATCGACTATTAGATTTGTTCCCGCGGGAGTAAATGAAGGCATTTCGTTTACCCGCACCGATGTTGAGGGTTGTCCGAGAATTCCCGCGCTCCTGGAAAATGTGGTCGATTTGAACCGCGGCACCACCCTTGGAATCGGCGATCATAAAATCTATACCGTCGAACATGTGCTTTCCTCGCTGGCCGGGCTGGAGATCGATAATGTTATCTGCGAGCTTGATAATATCGAGCCGCCGATTGTCGACGGTTCCATGAAACCGTTCGTGGACAAGCTCCTTGAAGCTGGAATCATTGAGCAGGAAGCCGATAAGAATTACCTCGTCATTGACCGTCCAATATCCTACTCCGAGCCGGACCGTCATATCGACATCGTGGTGACTCCCTCCGAGACGATTCGCATCACATTTCTGATCGATTACAAAAATCCTGCTTTGGGTACGCAGTACACCTCTCTGGTTAATCTGGAAGAGGAATTTGTGGAGGAGTTTGCTCCGGCACGGACATTCTGTTTTCTGTCGGAGGTCGAAGCACTGCGTGAACAGGAAATTATCAAGGGTGGCGCAATCGACAGCGCGCTTGTAATAGTCGATCGCGATCTTGATGATGAGCACAAATCCAGAATAAGGAATCTCTTTAATATACAGGAAGACCTTTTCATAGGTAAGACCGGCATCCTTAATGATATCCCCATGCGTTTTTACAATGAGCCGGTGCGCCATAAGGCCGCCGATTTGCTGGGTGATTTGATGTTGATCGGAATGCCGATCAAGGGTCATATACTTGCGGCACGGTCGGGGCATGCCGCCAATGTCGCGCTGGCCAAGAAAATCAAGGATCAGTACGAGAAGACGCTGCTTTCCCAAAAATATACCGGCAAGGCTGCTCAGGGTCGTGATTTCATGTTCGACTCGGTGGCGATCATGAATATCATGCCGCATCGCTATCCGTTTTTGCTGGTGGACAGAATAATTGACCTGGAGCCGGGCAAGAAAGTAATCGCACAGAAAAACGTGACCATAAACGAGCCGTTTTTCCAGGGACATTTCCCCGGACATCCGATCATGCCGGGTGTGCTCCTGATCGAGGCCCTGGCGCAGGCGGGTGGATTTTTACTTTTGCATACTCTCGAAAATGCCGAGAAAAAACTGGTCTATTTTATGTCAATCGAAAACGCCCGTTTCAGGAAGCCGGTTGTGCCCGGTGATGTGCTTCGGATGGAGCTGGAGATGGTGGCCTTAAGACGCAACACATGTAAGATCGCAGGCAAGATCTATGTCGACGGTCAGGTTGTGACCGAGGCAAGATTTATGTCGGTGATAGTGGATAGATAATATGCCAGAAACTAATATTCATCCCACAGCAATAGTCGATCCCAGAGCAGAGTTAGATCCCTCAGTAGTGGTGGGACCTTATGCCATCATCGAGGGCGATGTTGAAATTGCCGCCGGATGCAAGATCGGGCCGAGAGTGCTGATTGCCGAGGGGGCGCGTCTGGAGGAAAACGTTGTCGTGCATCATGCCGCCACTATCGGCACTATCCCGCAGGACCTCAAATTCGGCGGAGAGAAGACTATTCTCAAAGTCGGCGCCGGGACTGTTATACGCGAATATGTTACCATGAACCGCGGTACCGACTGGTCGGGGCATACACTTGTTGGAAAGAACTGCTTCTTCATGGCCTATGCTCACGTTCCGCATGACGCCGTAGTCGGCGATAATGTTATTGCCGCTAACTCGGTGCAGATGGGAGGGCATGTCGTAGTCGGCGATTATGCCATCCTCGGCGGCGGAACTGTGATCCATCAGTTCACCAAAATCGGTGGTCATGTTATTATCGGGGGCGGCCTCAGGATAACGCAGGACATCGTACCCTATGCCGTCATAGGTGGCTATCCGCTTGAAGTTGGCGGTGTCAATATCATCGGCCTTAAACGCCGCGGCTATAAGCTGGACCGAATCAAGCCCCTGAAAGAGGCCTTCAGGTTCCTGTTCAAGTCCGACCTGAACACATCTCAGGCGGTCGAAAAGATCAAGGCCGAGCTCGAGCAGACCGACGAGATCAAAAACCTGCTGGACTTCATCGAAAATTCCGAACGCGGCCTTATAAAATAAGTCTTTATCTCTACCGCTTCACTCAGAATAACCTCAATAAATTCAACAAATTAACGCATATGTGCTTGCCTCGATGCGTACAATTATTAATAATTCGGGAAGCAGAAACAAAAACATCAGGAGGAATTCTTAATGGCTAAGGTTGCGATATTGGCATGTAAACGTGTGCAGGATCAGCTTTGTATTGCCTGCGCCAAATGTTTCAAGGCGATTCATGAGCGCGAGGGTGAGTTTGCGCGGTATGCAGATGATGACGAGCTCGATCTGGTGGCGCTGGGGTCATGCGGTGATTGCCCGGGACTGTATATTCCCAAGGTTAAACTTATGAACGAGATTATCGATTATATCGAACGAGACTATGATGTCCTGCATCTGGGGACCTGCATGGTCAAGGCCAGGAAAACCGGACAGTGCCCGATCGATTTCGACCAGCTTACGACTTTAGTCAAGCAGAATTTCGGCAAAGAGGTCGTAGTCGGCACGCATAATTATTAATGGATTGGTTTCGCAGTATACGATATTAAAAAATCGGGATTTATGGTAGGGCAGGAGCCCTGCGCTCCTGCCAAAGTTGTGCTGGGCGTACCTCTCGGTGCGCCCAGCTAAAACCGCCACGAAAAGCCGAATGTCAATGTCCGGCCGTTGCTGTTTTCGAGAGTACCGATGTCAAGCCAAAGGTTGCGATGCTTAATAGATTCATTGTGTTCATGGATCGCCCTCTGGGTCATGACAACATCATAAATCCATGTAGCTGCAAACAGCCCCAGTCCTATCAGACCGTAAAACGCAGCATTGGTATCATAATAAATAACACATCCGGCTCGTCTTTCTGTGCCTTGTATACCAAGGCCAATCAAATATAGCGATAACCCCTCAACAGCCATTATAATCCCGGCCTTGGTATATTCCTCTGCGTATAGAAGACCGGTGCCATGAAGCGCCACTCCCGGGATCACCGAATAAAACGCGCCCCAGAAATGCGATTTGGGTTCAAGCTTAATCTCGGTTTTTACCTCGATATCGCCAGGCTCAAATGAATACACGCTTTGCGCTGTCAGCCCGGATGTATAGCATGAAAGCAGAATGATGATGATCGAAATGGAATGCCTTTTCACGAAATGCCTCCCCGTCTCATTTATTAATACCGACGGCGTAGTGTGCAGTTCGTTTAATTAGAATCTGAATGACATTGTCACATAAATATTCTTTCCGAAATCACGGGCGAGATTCTCATTGGATTTGGATTCGATATTAAGGCCGACCACATCCGGATGTCTGTCCCTGACAGCTTGCCCGACCGTGATTATATCCCAAAACCATGTCCCAAAGAAAAGGGCAAATGAAACACCGCCGACTATTTTGATCTCTGTTTTGACATCAGAGCTCAACATAGAGGAGCCAGCCATCCCATAAAAAAATAATCCCACCAGACTCAAAAGCTCCAGACCCAGAAGAGTCAGTCCTCTCTTTCCGTTTCCGGCATACATATTCCCCGCACCGTGCACAAAAAATCCCGGTACAATTGCGACAAAATAGCCGAGCACCAGATCGTCCTCGAATTCTTCATACGCCTCCTGTTGATCATACCATGACCAGATTTCAGAATCATCTGAGTCATCTTCGGAATCATCATTCAAAGCCAGACTCCAGTATGACTCAGCCATAAGAGAAGATGTCAGGCACAGGATTAAAATTATGACGATAAATAATCTGGCGATTTTCATTTGTGTCTCCTGCTATTTCAGTGTCAGCGGAAATATAGCTTTCAAGAATTGTTATGCAATAAATAATTCCAGCTTTTGTAGGTCAAATCTTTTTAAGATTTGACACTCCGCAAATGTCATAGACATTTGACCTGCAATTTCCGCCGTCAGGGTGCTCCAAGCTTTAGCTTGGGATTTTCATCGCAAATATCGCACCCAATCTGAAGATTGGGTCACTCTGAATCGTTCACTCCATCAAATCCCACAGATATTGACTGCCATAAATATCATCAAGACAACTTACTTCGGTTGACTTTTAACTCCGGATATAATATTTTCCCTGTAATTATGAGTACAAAACCAAATGTCGGATTAGTGGGGGTTGGGCATCTCGGAAGGATACATCTCCAGAAACTGCAACAAATCGAGACCTGCAACTTTGTCGGCTTCTATGATATAGACG